>JAXDPV010000033.1:0-13347 GCA_034668185.1 Actinomycetota bacterium | reverse complement strand
CGGGACGGCGTTGCGTCGCCCGATCGTGGCTATGGCGACGACGCCCGGCCGCACCGGGTACTACCTGGCCGCGTCCGACGGCGGCGTCTTCGCCCACGGCGATGCCGACTTCCAGGGCAGCGCTGCTGGCGTTCCCCTCGACCGTCCGGTGGTCGGTGTCGCGGTGCCGCCGAGCGACGCCGTGGCCATGTTGCGCAACCAGGCGGGCGCGGCCATTGGCCAGGTCACGTTCACCCAGACGCTCGTCGGCGTGAAGGTCAATGCCTACGTGACCGGGCTGCCGCCTTCGGCCGACTTCCACGGCTTCCACGTCCACACCAACGGTGCGTGCAGCGGCGACTTCGTGGCCTCCGCCGGCGGGCACTGGAACCCAGGGGGCGTGAGCCACGGCGACCACGCCGGTGACATGCCGGTGCTCTACGCCGACGCCAACGGCGTGGCCCGGGCGACCTACACCCTCGACGGCTTCACCGTGTCGCAGTTGGTGTCGGACCCGGGCGGGGTGTCGGTGATCGCCCACGCCGGCCGCGACAACTACGCCAACATCCCGACGCGGTACACGTCGTCGTCGAGCGGCGGCACAGGACCCGACGACACGACCAACGCCACCGGCGACGCCGGCGGGCGCTACGCCTGCGGCGTGGTCGCGCCGACGGGCGGGTCGACGACCGCGGGCTACTGGTTGGCCACGGCCGACGGTGGCGTCTTCAGCTACGGCGACGCGCCCTTCTTCGGCAGCCTCGGCGGCCAGGCGCTCAACGCCGCCGTGGTGGCCATCGCGCCGACGCCCACCGGCGCCGGTTACTGGTTGGCCACGGCCGACGGCGGGGTCTTCACCTTCGGCGACGCCGCCTTCTTCGGGAGCATGGGCGGCACCCGCCTGAACCAGGCGATCGTCGCCATGCGGCCGACGCCGACCGGCCAGGGGTATCTCCTCGTGGCCAAGGACGGCGGGATCTTCGCCTTCGGCGACGCTTCGTTCCAAGGGAGCACCGGCGACATCGTCCTCAACCGTCCGGTGGTCGGCGCGGCCATGACCGAGAGCGGCCACGGCTACTGGTTGTTCGCCTCCGACGGTGGTGTCTTCGCCTTCGGTGACGCCGAGTTCGCCGGGAGCGAGGGCGACGTCAAGCTCAGCCGCCCGGTGGTGGGCGGGGCCTAGAAGGCGGCGGCGCGGCCCGCGGGGTCGATGGCAGGCGCCGGTTCGGCTTGGGCCGGCCGGCGCCGCATCGGCACCAGGTGACCGCGACCGGCTTCCGACGCCTCGAGCTGGGCCACGATCGCACGGGCGACCGACGGCGCCACCAGGATCGTGAGGTGGCCGTGGTCCTTGGCCAGCACGTTGCTGGCGTGCAGGTCGGGGTGGCGCAGGATCGCCGACGACGACGGCTGGACGAACACGTCGAGGTTGGAGTGGAAGCTGAGCCAGCGCACGCCGGCCGCGGCCGGCGACGGTGCAGCCAGCGAGCGCATCACGCGCGAACCGGGGCGGAGGTCGCGGGCGCCCTGGCCGACGCCGACGAGCGCGGTCACCGTGCCTTCGTGGGGCGAGGCGATGGTGACGGCGGTGTCGACGAACTCGGCGCCACCGAGGACCTGGACGTAGTAGCGCAGCAGGATGCCACCCATGCTGTGGCCGACGACGTGGACCTTGTCGGCGCCGGTCAGGCGGCGCACGGCCTCGATGCGACGACCGAGCCGGGCCGCCAGCTCGGGCACGCCCTCGTTGCCCCACGCCACGTAGTTCATGGTGTGGACGCTGGAGAAGCCGGCATCGCGCAAGGCCCGATCGAGGACGTACCACCCGGACCGGTTGTGGCCGTATCCGTGGACGAGGAGCACGGGCGTGTCGTGGGTGCCGTCGCCGCGGGGATGGCCGGTGTGCAACGCCGCCTCGATCATCCCGAGCGGGTAGCGCATCGCGCACTGGGCCGCGCTGACCGCTTCGCGCGCCGCGCCGACGTAGGTTTGCGGCCGGCGCAGGGCAGTGGTCAGGATGCTCACTGCTTTCATCATCGGGTTCGTACCCAATGACCTACACGCCCAACGCCTAGCCATATACGAAATGACACCGATGAACTGGTTACGTAAAGCCTCGGTATTGACCGACGGAAACCTCACGTTGGGCGCGATCCTCGACCGCTTGGCGGCGATCCATCGCGCCGAGCGCCTGTTCGCAGACGAAGACCACGCGCTCACGTATCTCGAAGCCGCGGCCCGGGTGTCCGTCTTTGCCGGTTCCATCGCCGGACGAACCCAACCAGGCGATCGCGTCGTTCTCGCGGTCCCGAACTCCTACGACGCTTTCCTGCTGTGTTGCGCCGCGGCCAAGGCGGGCGCGATCGCGGTGCCGGTGAACCCGCAGATGACGGCGGCCGAGGTCGACCACGTGATCGCCGACTCGGGGGCGACGTTGGTCGTGCGTGACGCCGGCGAGGTCGACGGCGGGCCGCCGCTGTTGTCGCCGCGGGTCGAGGCCGGGGCCGGCGACGTGGCCGCCATCTTCTACTCGTCGGGCACGACCGGCCGGCCCAAGGGCGCACGCCTGACCCACCGGGCGTTGGTCGCGCAGGCCCGTTCGGCGGTGGCGTGGCCGAGCGGCTTGCGCCGTGACGAAGCCGTGGCCGGGTTGCCGGTGGCCCACATCATGGGCTTCGTCGTGCTGCTGTCGTTGGCCATGGCTGGCGTGCCGATCTACTTCCTCTCGCGGTTCCGCCCCGACGAGGCCTTGGACGCCATCGAGCAACGCCGGGCCACGATGTTCGTCGGCGTGCCCGCCATGTACCGCTTGATGTTGGAGGCCGGGGCCGAGTCGCGCGACCTGCGCAGCGTGCGGGTGTGGGCTTCGGGCGCCGACGTGATGCCGCCCGAACTGGCCCGCAAGTTCCAGCGCATGGGCGCGACCGCGACGCTGCCGTTGGTGGGCGCGTCGGTGGGCCAGGCGTTGTTCGTCGAGGGCTACGGCATGGTCGAGGTCGGCGGTGGCGTGGCCGCCAAGGTCTCGCCGCCGAGCATCGTGCCCTCGCCGTTGCACGACTTCCTCGGCGTGCCCCTGCCGCGCTACCGCTTCAAGGTGGTCGACGACTCGGGGCGGGAGGTGTCGATGGGTGCCGTCGGCGAGCTGTTGGTCAAAGGGCCCGGGGTGTTGGAGGGCTACCACGGCGATCCTTCGGCCACGGCCGCGGTGCTCACCGACGACGGTTGGTTGCGCACCGGCGACCTGGTGCGCCGGGGGCCGTTCGGGTTGGTGGCCTTCGCCGGACGCAGCAAGGACGTGATCAAGAAGGGCGGCTACTCGGTGTACGCCGTCGAGGTTCAGGCGGCGTTGGAGGCGCACCACGCGGTGGCCGAGGCCGCGGCCCTGGGCCTTCCCGACGAGCGCCTGGGCGAGCAGGTGGTGGCCGCGGTGCGGTTGCTGCCGGGCGAGGCCGCGTCCGAGCCCGAGCTGGTGGCGTGGTGCCGCTCGCACTTGGCCGACTACAAGGTGCCTTCCCGCGTCCGCATCGTCGCCGACCTGCCCCGGACGGGGACGGAGAAGGTCAAGAAGTCGGAGCTTCGCTCGCTGTTCTGAGGTCGATCTCGACGATGCCGTTGCCGTCGACCGCGCCCGGGTAGGTGACCAGGCCGTCGCCGCCGCACGGCTGGTCGAAGGCCTTGGCCGCCTCGTTCCACTGGAGGATGCAGCGCAGCTCCCTGGGCGAGCCGATAGCGTAGGCCCCGACCGCCGACCATCCCTTGTCGACGTCGGTGCCGACATGTTGGAGGTACAGCTCCCGGCCCGGGCGGCTGGTGAGCGGGTCCTTGAAGAGGATGGGGCCGTCGCGTTCGACCACCTTGGCCAGGCGGTCGGCCCTTCCGGGGCGGAAGATCTGGCTGCCGAGGTTGGCCTGGTCGGGCCGGTTGGAGGCGAGGACGACGACGACGGCCATGAGGCCGGCGGCCGCGACCACGGCCGCGATCGATGCCATCACGATCGACCTCGTGCGGCGGCGGTTGCGGACCCTCGGGAACGTCATCGCAGCCATCGTCCGGTGGCGGCGTCGAAGCGGCGGTGGCGGTCGCGGCCGGGCTCGATCTCGTCGAGGGCTCGGGCGATGGCTCTGGTGACGGCGGCCTCGTTCTCTTGCAGGACCTCGTCGACGACGCCGAGGGCGAGGAGGTCGGCGGCGGTGAGCTTGAGGTCGTCGGCCCGCTGCGGCGCGGTGTCGGGCGTGCGGTCGAGGATGGCGGCCGCGCCCTCGGGGGCGATGACCGAGAAGACGGCGTGTTCGAGCATGAGGAGGCGGTCGGTGGCGGCGATGGCCAGCGCGCCGCCGCTCCCGCCTTCGCCGGTGACGACGCTGACGGTGGGGACGGGGGTGCTCATGATCTGGGCCAGGGTGCGGGCGATCTCGCGAGCCACGCCCTCGTTCTCGGCCTTCGGGCTGGGGTCGGCACCCGGCGTGTCCACGAAGGTGAGGAGCGGGGCGCCCAGCTTGGTCGCCAGCGCGATCGCTCGCTGGGCGAGTCGGTAGCCCGCCGGCCCCGGCCGGCTCGTGCGCCGCATGGCGATCGTCACCACCCGCCGCCCCTCGAACGTGCTTAGCGCGGCCGTCATGGCCGGGTCGTTGCTGCGCAACTCCGTCCACCCGCCACACACCGCTCGCGCCCACTCGTCCGCCGACGGCCCCGAACGGGCGAGCTGTACCTGTTCCCACGCCGTCCCCGCCGTTTGGGAAGCGCCAGTACGCAATGGCGTAGTGGCGCTTCCCAAACGTGTCGGCGCGAGGACGGATTCGACCCAGGCCGCTTGGTCGTCGCGGGGGACGAGGGCGTCGAGGAGGCCGGCGGCGTAGGCCGACTCGGCGGTGTGGGAGGTCGGGCCGACGGCCTCGCCGGTGGTGAGTTCGACGACCCTCGGGCCGGCGAAGCCGATGGTGGCGCCTGGCTCGCCCGCCTTGACGTCGGCCAGGGAGGCGTAGGAGGCGTAGACCCCGCCGGTGGTCGGGCTTCGGAGGATGGCGATCTGCAGGAGGCCGGCGGCCGAGTGGGCCGCGGCCGCGGCCGCGGTGCGGGGGAGCTGGATCAGCGAGACCATCCCCTCGTGCATGCGGGCCCCGCCCGAGGCCGCGACCACGACGACGGGCAGCCGTTCCTCGGTCGCCCGCCGGTAGGCCCGCACCACCCGCTCGCCGTGGGCCGCGCCCATCGAACCGCCGAGCACGTCGAAGCGCCCCTGGATCAGCGCGTAGCCGGCGACGGTTCGCCCGGTGACGACCGATTCTTCGGCCGGCGGGTCGTAGCCGGGGAACGTGAGGGGGTCACCTCCCCGCAGGTCGGCGTCCCACTCCGACTGGAGGGGGTGCAAGAGCACCTGCGTAGTATTCACGCCCGTGCAACGTCCGTATCGCGTGGTGGTGGCCAAGCCTGGGCTCGACGGGCACGACCGTGGCGCCAAGGTCATCGCCATGGCCTTGCGGGACGCGGGCTTCGAGGTGATCTACACCGGGCTCCACCAGACGCCCGACCAGGTCGTCGAAGCCGTGATCCAGGAGGACGCCGACGCCGTCGGGCTGTCGCTGCTGTCGGGCGCCCACATGACGCTGTTCCCGCGGGTCATCGACGGGCTGAAGGCTCGGGGCGCCGACGACGTGCTGGTGTTCGGCGGCGGCATCATCCCCGACGACGACATCCCCAAGCTGGGTGACATCGGCGTGGCCAAGATCTTCACCCCGGGCGCCTCGATCGCCTCGATCACCGAGTGGCTCGAGGCCGCCCTCGACGAACGCGAAGGAGCCGTGTCCTAGGTGGACTTGTTCGAGTATCAGGGCAAGCAGTATTTCGCCCGCTTCGGTATCCCGGTCTCGCCCGGCGGCGTGGCCACGACGGTCGACGAGGCCGTGGCCGTGGCCGAGTCGGCCGGCTATCCGGTCGTGGTGAAGGCGCAGGTGCAGGTCGGCGGGCGGGGCAAGGCCGGCGGCATCAAGCTGGCTTCGTCGGCCGACGAGGTGCGCACCCACGCTTCGGCCATCCTCGGCATGGACATCAAGGGCCACGTGGTGAAGGTGGTGTGGGTCGAGCACGCCTCCGACATCGCCAAGGAGTATTACGCCTCGTTCACGCTCGACCGTTCGGCCAAGAAGCACCTCGGGATGCTGTCGGCCGAGGGCGGGGTCGAGATCGAGGTCGTGGCCGAGCGCAACCCTTCGGCCATCGCCAAGATCCACATCGACCCGGTCGACGGGCTCACTCCCGATGTCGCCCGTGCGTGGGTGTTGTCGGCCAAGCTGGACGACGAAGCGGTGGAGGGCGCGGTCGACATCCTCGTCAAGCTCTACCGCTGCTACACCGAGGGCGACTGCGACCTGGCCGAGATCAACCCGCTCATCCTCACGCCTTCCGGCGCGGTCCACGCGCTCGACGCCAAGGTGACGCTCGACGACAACGCCTCGTTCCGCCACCCCGAGTGGGACGAGTTCCGTGGTGCCGCCGAGCTCGATCCCCGGGAGGCGCTGGCCAAGGAGAAGGGCCTGCAGTACGTGGGCCTCGACGGCTACGTCGGCATCATCGCCAACGGCGCCGGGTTGGCCATGTCGACGTGCGACGTCGTCAACCAGGTCGGCGGCGAGCCCGCCAACTTCCTCGACATCGGTGGGGGCGCGTCGGCCGAGGTGATGGCGTCCGCGCTCGAGGTCATCAACGCCGACGCCAGCGTGAAGTCGATCTTCATCAACATCTTCGGCGGGATCACCAAGGGCGAGGACGTGGCCAACGGGATCGTGCAGGCGTTGGGTCGGGTCGACATCAAGGCGCCGATCGTGATCCGCCTGGACGGCACCAATGCCGAGGAAGGCCGGGCCATCTTGAAGTCGCACGAGTCCTCGACCCTGATCTCGCAGCCGACGATGTTGGGTGCGGCCCGCAAGGCCGTGGAACTGGCGGGCGGTTCGCTTCGATGAGCATCTTCGTGGACGCTTCGACCAAGGTGCTGGTGCAGGGCATCACCGGTTCGCAGGGCCGCTTCTATGCGTTGCGGAACCGGGAATACGGGACGCAGGTCGTGGCCGGGACGTCGCCCAAGAAGGCGGGTACCGACGTCGAGGGCATCCCCGTGTTCGCCACCGTGGCCGAGGCCAAGGAGGCCACGGGCGCCACCGTGTCGATGATCCTCGTGCCCGCCCCCGGCGCGGCCGCGGCCGTGCGTGAGGCGGCCGAGGCCGAGATGGACCTGGTGATCTGCCTGACCGAGGGCATCCCGTCGCAGGACGAGGCCGCCTATTACAACGAGGTGCGGCGGTTCCACCCGAACGTCCGCCTGCTCGGGCCGAACTGCCCCGGCCTGGTGACGGTGGGCGAGTGCAACATCGGCTTCATCCCTGCCGAGGTGGCCAAGCCCGGGGGGCCCGTCGGCATCGTCTCCCGGTCGGGCACGCTCACCTATCAGGCGCTGGCCGAGCTGGGCGAGAAGGGCATCGGCGTCACCACCTGCGTCGGCATCGGCGGCGACCCCGTCCCGGGCACGTCGTTCATCGACTGCCTGTCGGCGTTCGAGGCCGACCCCGACACCGAGGCCGTCATCATGTTCGGCGAGATTGGCGGCACGGCCGAGGAGGAGGCCGCCGACTTCATCGCTTCTTCGATGACCAAGCCCGTGGCCGCCTACGTCGCCGGCGTCACCGCTCCCCCCGGCAAGAAGATGGGCCACGCCGGCGCCATCGTCTCCGGCGGCAAGGGCACCGCCCAAGGCAAGATGGACGCCCTGCGGGCCGCCGGCGTCCACGTCGGCCTGAACCCCACCGAGGTCGGCGACCTCATCGCCGGGCTGCTCTAGCCGCGGAGGGCTTGGCGGCGGGCTTCGTACAGGCCGTCGAAGATCGGGCCGGTGACCTCGAGCAGGCGGTGGTCGTCGAGCACGAGCGACAGGCCGCGGCACACGAGGTCGAGGCCGGGGCCGGCGGGTTCGTGGAAGCGATCGTCGCCGACATCGGCTTCGTGGACCACGCGGGCGACGTCCCACAGCACCGGGTCGGTGAGCTCGTACCGGCGGAGGATGGTCTCGAAGCTGCAATCGCCGCCGTGGTGCGACAGCTCTGCACCCCTGATGTCGAACGGCGTCGCCCCGGCCGGCACGTCGGCGGGGTCGTCGACGAACACGAACTTGGCGTCCTCGTCGACGAAGCGACGCAGCAGCCACGCGCACGCGGCCCGGTCGACGTGGCAGCCCGCCCTCGTTGCCCACCTCACCGCCCGCCCCCTGCGCTTTTGACAGCCGGATCCCGCCGTATACGGCGGGATCCGGCTGTCAAAACCAGCTTTTCGACCGCCCGGCGGGCGGCCTCGCGCTCCTTGGGGTGGAAGTAGTCGCGCTCTTCGATGCGGTGGAGCTCGCGGCGGAGGCGGTCGAGGGTGCGGCGTGAGCCGTCGCCGGTGCGGGCCTCGGCGAGGAGGGCCTTGTACTCGTCGACGATTGAGGCCGTCATCCGTTGCCGCAGCGCCTGCTCCTGGGCCTTGGTGCCCGGCCGTCCCTGCCACGTCCAGGCCTCGCCCCCGGCATGAAGGACGTCGTCGGCCAGCCAGTCGAAGGCCTCGACCGTCTTGGGGTCGGCCGGCAGGGCGACCAAGCCGTCGACCACCTGCACGGCGCCGAGCCGGCGCAGGTGGCGCCACAGCGTGATGCGGGGTGTCGACGGCTCGCGGGGGAGGCGATAGGCCAGCAGGACCCACTCGGTCGGAGCCATAGTTCAGTGTAACCGCGGTTGCACTCTTCGGCGCCTGCGTCTTATGCTGCAACCGTGGTTACAACATGAATCCCATCCAGTCGTTCCTCCTCCTGTCGAGCTTGTTCGTCCTCGTTGCCGGCCTCGAACGTGTGCCCGCGTTCCGGTTCCGCCCGTCGGGGCTCGTCCGGCCGTTCATGGCGACCGACGGTGGCTGGTACCTCGTGGCCACCGGCGCCAACCTGGTGTCGACCTTCGTCCTCCGCCCACAGCTGGCCAAGCTGGCGATCCCGGGGGTGGCCCATGCCGTCGCGGGCCTGCCGCCCACGGCCCGCCTGCTCGGGGCGGTCGTCGTCTACGACCTCGCGGCCTTCGCCGTGCATGTCGGCATTCACCGTTCCGACGCCCTGTGGTCGGTGCACAAGGTCCACCACTCGAGCCTCCAACTCGACGGTCTGGCCACCACCCGCACCCACATGTTCGAGCACCTCGTCCGCAACCTGCCGGCCCAAGCCACGCTCTTCGCCCTCGGCCTCCCGGCCTCGACCGTGGCCACCACGCTGGTGATCTACGCCGCCTTCGCCCTCCACGGCCACAGCAACCTGCGCGTCGGCGGCCGGTGGATCGAGGCGGTCTTCGTCACCCCGAGGCTGCACCGCCTCCACCACCTGCCGGAGTCGTCGCTCAACAACTTCGGAACGGTCTTCACCGCCTGGGACCGCCTCTTCGGCCGCCTCGTGGTGCGCGACGCCACCCCCGACGAGCGCACCGGCGTGCCCGGCGAGGTCGACACCTATCCGCAGCGCTTCGTTGCCGCCTTCCGCCAGCCGTTGCGTAGCCTGACGACACATGCGACGCGTCCTGGGGTTGCTGGTGGCCGTGGCGCTGACGGCGGCGTGCTCGTCGGGCAAGACCGAGTCGGCTGAGCCGCCGGCGACGGTCGCGGTCACGACCACCCCGTCGACGACCACCGAAGCGACGACGACGACCACGACGACGGCCGCACCGGCGGTGCGCTCGTTCGCCAGCGGGCCCGACCCGAAGGTCATCCTCACCACGACCGGGATCACCGCGCCGGTGGTGGGGCGAGAGGGCGACGCCCTCCTCATCGGGACGCCGTGCGGGTTCTCGACGCCGGTCAAGGAGGGGACGCCGGTCGACGGCATCGTCGTCCTCGACGCCGGCCACGGGGGCGAGGAGCCGGGGGCGGTCGGACCCGGTGGGCTGACCGAGAAGGAGCTGAACCTGGCCGTCACCAAGCAGACGAAACAAGCGCTCGAAGCCCAAGGCGTGACCGTGGTCCTCACCCGAACGGCCGACTACCGGATCACCCTCGAAGCCAGGGCCAAGATCGTCACCACGCTCAAACCCAAAGCGTTCGTGTCGATCCACCACAACGCCGAGCCCGACGGCCCCAGGCCCCAAGGCCCGGGCACCGAGACCTACTACCAGACCGCCGGCGACAGCAGCGCCCAGAGCAAGCGCCTCGCGGGCCTTGTCTACGAAGAGGTCGTCAAGGCCCTGAGCCAGTACCAGGGCACGCCGTGGGTGGCCGACACCGACGCCGGCGCCAAGTACAGGAAGTCGTCGTCGGGCGACGACTACTACGGCATCATCCGCCGCACCCACGGCACGCCCTCGGCCCTGGCCGAGCTCGGCTTCCTCACCAACGCACCCGAGGAGGCGCTCTACGCCAAGCCCGAGGTCCAGAAGGTGGAAGGCGAGGCCGTGGCCCGAGGCATCAAGCGGTTCCTCGACACCAACGACCCCGGCTCCGGCTTCACCGAGCCCTACCCGAGGGAGACCCCGGCCGGCGGTGGCGGGGGAGCGAGCAACTGCCACGACCCCGCCATGTGACTTAGGGTCACGAGCTATGACGAACGAAGCCCGCACGGTCGAGGTCGAGACCCCCGACGGCCCCATGCCGCTGTACGAAGCCAAGCCCGCCGACGGCGACGCCAAGGGCGCGGTCGTCGTCATCCAGGAGGTCTTCGGCGTCAACGGCCACATCCAGGACGTGACCAGAAGGTTCGCCGACGCCGGCTACCACGCCGTCGCCCCCCACATCTTCCACCGCACCGGATCGCCCGAGCTCGGCTACGACGACTTCAACCAGGTCATGCCCCACATGGCCGCCCTCGACGACGACAAGATCCTCGCCGACGTCGACGCCGCCCTCACCTACCTCAGCGAGCAAGGATGGGGCGCGGCCCAGACCGGCCTCGTCGGCTTCTGCTTCGGCGGGCGCATCGCCTTCCTCGTCGGCACGGCTCGGCCCCTCGGCGCGGTCGTCGGCTTCTACGGCGGCGGCATCGTGAACGCACGCTTCCCCCAGTTCCCCGCCCTCATCGAGCGGGCCCCGCACATGAAGGCGGCCTACCTCGGCCTCTTCGGCGACCAGGACCAGTCGATCCCGGTCGAGGACGTCGAGCGGGTCAGAACCGAGCTGGCCAACGCCCCCGTGCCCCACGAGGTCGTGCGCTATCCCGACGCCGGCCACGGCTTCCATTGCGACAGGCGCCCCGACCACTACCACGAGGCCAGCGCCAAGGAAGCGTGGGCCAAAACGCTGTCCTGGTTCGACCAACACCTCCAGTAGCCTCGGCCCCATGGGAACGGGGGCGATGGCGTCGGGCGGAGGCACCATCCTCGGAGCCATCATCGACGCCGGCATCGCCCTCGACGTGGTCGTCACCGACCGCCACTGCCGGGCCCTCGACATCGCCGAGCAAGCCCGCATCCCCGCCGTGCTCGTCGAGCGCACCGACTTCACCAGCACCTTCGACCGCGACGCCTACACCGAGGAGGTCGTCGCGGCCCGCAGGAAGTACGACGTCGACGTGGTGGTCATGGCCGGCTTCGGCACCGTCGTCCCCAACGCCGTCCAGGCCTTTCCCGGGCGGATGCTCAACACCCATCCGTCGTTGCTGCCGGCGTTCAAGGGATGGCACCCGGTGCGCGACGCCCTCGACTACGGCGTCAAGGTCACCGGCTGCTCCGTCCACGTCGTCACCGAGGAGATGGACGCGGGCCCGATCCTCGCTCAGGAAGCCGTCGCCATCGAAGCCGACGACACCGAGGAAACGTTGCACGAACGCATCAAGCGGGTCGAGCGCCGCCTCTACCCGCAGACGATCATCAACTTCTTGAAGGAGATCGGACGATGAGGGCCCTGCTCTCGGTGTGGGACAAGACCGGCCTCGAGGCCCTGGCCAAGGGGCTGGCTGCCCTCGACGTCGAGCTGGTGTCGAGCGGCAACACGTCACGCTTCCTCGCCGAGCACGGCATCGCCCACACCGAGGTGGCCGACGTCACCGGTTCGCCCGAGATGCTCGGTGGCCGGGTCAAGACCCTCCACCCCAAGATCCACGGCGGCATACTCGCCGACCGTTCCAAGCCCGAGCACATGGCCGACCTCGAGGCCAACGCCATCACGCCCATCGACCTCGTCGTCTGCAACCTCTACCCGTTCCGCGAGCAGCCGGGCATCGAGATGATCGACATCGGCGGCCCCGCGATGGTGCGGGCCGCGGCCAAGAACCACGAGCACGTCGCCGTCCTCGTCGAACCGGCCGAGTACGGGCCCGTGCTCGACGAGCTCAGGCGCGAGGGCGAGATCGGCGAGGCCACCAGGCGCCGGCTGGCGAGGGCCGCCTTCGCCCACACCGCGGCCTACGACGCCGCCATCGTCACGTGGCTCGACGAAACCGGCACCACCGCCGACGATCCGCTGCCGCCCACCATCCACCTCGCCCTCGAACGCACCGACGAGAAGCTCAGGTACGGCGAGAACCCCCACCAGCAGGGCGCGCGCTACCGCACGATCGGCCGGCGCAGTTGGTGGGACACCGTCACCCAACACAGCGGCCTGGCCCTGAGCTACCTCAATCTCTACGACACCGAGGCCGCGTGGCAGTTGGTCCACGACCTCAGCCCCGATGGTCAAGCAGCGTGCGCCATCATCAAGCACGCCAACCCGTGCGGTGCGGCCGTGGCCGGCGACCTGGCCACCGCCTACGAGCGGGCCTTGCAAGCCGACGAGAAGTCGGCCTTCGGCGGCATCGTCGCCGTCAACGGCCCCGTCACCGACGCCGTCGCCGACGCCATCGTCGCCGGGCCCCAGGCCGACGTCATCATCGCCCCGAGCTACGAGCCGGGAACGGTCGACAAGCTCATCGCCAGGCGCAAGGCCACCCGCCTCCTCCAGGCGGAGGCGCCCACGCCCGAGCCGTTCCACCTCAGGCAGATCGCCGGCGGCTTCCTCGTCCAGGAGCCCCACCACTTCGCCAGCACCCGCAGCGAGTGGCGGGTCGTCACCAAGCGCGAGCCCACCGAGGACGAGTGGCGCGACGCCGAGCTGGCGTGGCGCATCGGCGGTTACGTGAAGTCGAACTCGATCGTGCTGGTGGCCGGGGGCAGCGCCGTCGGCATCGGTGCCGGCCAGCAGAGCCGGGTCGACGCCGGCGAGATCGCGGCCAAGAAGGCGGCCGGCCGGGCCAAGGGCGGGGCCTGCGCCAGCGACGCGTTCTATCCGTTCCCCGACGGCGTCGAGGCCGCCGCCGAAGCCGGGGTGGCCGTGGTGATCCAGCCGGGCGGGTCGACGGGCGACGAAGCCGTCATCGCCCGGGCCGACGAGCTGGGCTTGGCCATG
>JAXDPV010000032.1:0-9161 GCA_034668185.1 Actinomycetota bacterium | reverse complement strand
CGCCCTCGGCGACCTGCTGTGCGGCACCACCTACACCTATCGGGTGCGCAGCGCCGACGCCGCTGGCAACCAGACGACCTCCGCCAACAACACGTTCACCTCCCAGCCCTGCACCGGAGGGCCGTCGAGCATCCGCTATACGCGGGACGCTACCAACCGCATCGTGGCCCGCACGGCGTTCGGCTACACCACCCGTTACGGTTTCTCGGGCCAAGGGGACAGCCCGGACGTCACCCAGACCGCTACCGGCTCGATGCTCGAATACACGCACGCTCTCCCCGGTGGCCCGATCCTCACCTCGCGCTCCACCGGCAACGTTTGGAGCTACCCCAACCTCCACGGCGACGTCATCGCCACCACCAACGCCGCCGGCGCGAAGCAAGGTGGCACCCTGGCGTACGATCCGTTCGGCGGCGCGCTCGCCGGTTTGCCCGACAACTCGAACAGCCAGTTCGACGACACCTGGCTGGGACAACACCAGCGGATGACGGAGACCGGCGCAGGCAGCCCCCTCGTCGAGATGGGCGCCCGGCCGTACTCACCTGTTCTCGGCCGCTTCCTCGAGGTCGACCCCGTCGAAGGCGGATCCGCCAACGACTACGACTACGTGTCGGGCGATCCGATCAACTCGACGGACCTGAGCGGCAACTGTCTCGAAGACGCGTGCGTCATCGAGGGCGGTATCACGATCTATGTTGTCGGGGCGCTCGCGATCGGGGCAATCGGGTGGTCGATGCATCACAACGACGGGTACCGCGTCACGTTGCCGCACGTCTCGATGCCCCGTATCTCGATGCCCCACGTCCACCTGACCAAGGAGCACGAGAAAAAGGGCACAACGAATCCTGCCAATCGTCAGACGCACGAGAAGGGACAGGCGCGGAAGCAGCAAGTCAACAACGATAAAAAGCGGCAGAGCGATGATTGGAACCAAAATCCAAACAAGCGACGGAGATAGGAGGTGCGAGAAACGTCATGAGCATGACCGATGCCCAGACGCAAATACAGGCAGTGCTTGCCTCGCTGGCCGCCGAGATCGGGCCGTGGGAAATGGATGAGGACGGGGACCCAATCGAGGGGACGTCCATTGATACCGCGGCCCTCTCCGAGTGGGTCGTTGTCATGCACTGGGTCGATGAAGGGGGCAACCGCTTCAGCACGAGAGTCACATCGGAAAATCTGCCGAGGCATCATGAGGATGGTTTGCTCTTCAACGCGCTCCACCGATTCGACTAGGTCCGCCCGAGGCCCGGCCAGCAACAGCCCGGTGGCGGCGGCAGCGCCGTCCGCGGCTCCTTCCCTACGCCGCCTTTGGGCGACTGGGTAAGGAGATTGTTGTAGCGGTGGCCAGAGTAAACCGCACCCATGTCTTCGGCGCCGGTGCAATCGCGCTTGTCCTCGCTGGCGAGCTCGTCTCTCCATGGCTCGGCCCCTGTGCGCCATTATTCGCGACCGTCCCCGTGCTCGTTCTCCTCCCTGTGTTCGTCATCGTCCGTGAACGTCGACGCCGCGAGCAGCCGCCAGGTCGGCCGGAGAAAAGCTCGCTGACACCGCGACGATGCTGATGACCGACCCGGTCCCGCTGCTAGCGCCATCAAGTTCTAAACGCGGCCCATCATCAAGTCGCGGCGGGCCCTCCACGAACGCACCCACCGGCATCGCCGCCGACCGAGTCTGGGACTGCGAGTGGTCCACACGATGAAGCGTTGTGTCCGCTGGCCCAGGCGGCGCATCCACGACTCGGTATGATGCCATCGGCCCTTGGTCTCGCCCCTCATTCTCCATCGGCAAGGCGTGGCCGAAGTTTGGCTTCGGTCTCGTCCACGGGTGGAACTGACGATATGCGAGTTTCAGCGTCGCCTTTGATTGTGGCGATTATCTTGTACGCCACCGCGTTTGCACAGTACTTGGTGCTCATGGGAAACCTTCGCTACTCAAAGTGGCCGCTTACTCGGAGCTCGGACCGTTGAGTTCAAGCGCTCTATTTGGCCGTCCTGGTGGCGACGGGCACGTTGGCGGCGTGGTTCGCCGTGCGGTGAGGCGATGACGAGCTTCTATGACGGAGGTGGACGCACGATGCCGCTTGGTTCGGGTCGGGATGGCGGCGATCGGCTGTTCGAGATGCTCCGCCGGCGCTTCTCCGAGTCCGAACGAGCCATGTCCCACCCGCCTACGATCCGTTCGGCGGCGCGCTCGCTGGTTGCCCGACAACTCGAACAGCCAGTTCGACGACGCCTGGCATGGCTATCGCCCGGATGCGGACCCGCCCTGCCAGTATGCGCGGTCGTCCTATGACAGAGAGCGGCGTCGGCGGCGCCTGGGTCGACCGTGTTCGCGGGTGGACCGCGCACCACTTCTCGATAAGCGACGCTGACGCCGACATTCCCCGGCTTCTCCGAAAGATCGCGGACGCCATCGATGAGCTAGGCGATGTCGAGGTGTTCGACGTCGCCGTCTCACAGCAGGTCGAGGGACCTACGTTCACCTCGAAGGCCACGGTCTATTTCTCGTACCGCGATGAACAGGATGATGAAGACGAGTCGGGCTGAATCACCGGCGGCGCCACGTCAGCCTTGCGTGTGGCGTTGCGGTGGCTCGATCGAATGTTATAGCCCGCAGGCCGTGAAGCTCGACGACACGGCTTCGATGGTGGTCGGGACCGGCATCGATCCGGTGACCTTCCGCTTTTCAGGCGGACGCTCTACCAACTGAGCTACCCGACCCAGAACAGCAACGCTGGGGGCGGTCCTGACGGGATTTGAACCCGCGACCTCCGGCTTGACAGGCCGGCGTGCACTCCAAACTGCACCACAGGACCAATGATGGCGGCCGTCAGCGTACATCGTCGGCCCAGGCCGTCAGCCACGGCGAACAGTGCCAGGCCGGTCTAGCGGACCCGGGCGACGAGGAAGGCGGCGTCGTCACGCATGGGCGAGGAGCCGTCGACGCCGAGGGCGACGTCCAAGGCGTCGGCCACCTCAGCCGCCGAGCGCCCGGCCAGCGGGCGCAACACCTCACGGACACGCAGGTCGTCCGACTCGCCGTGCCCGGCCACGGCTTCGAGCATCCCGTCGGTGAACAACACCAACACGTCGCCGGCGTCGAGATGGGCGACCGAGTCGACGAACGACGTGTCGGCACGCCAACCCACGATGGGCGAGGTCACGCCGATGGCC
Organism: Actinomycetota bacterium; assembly: GCA_034668185.1. Taxonomy (GTDB): domain Bacteria; phylum Actinomycetota; class Acidimicrobiia; order Acidimicrobiales; family CADCTF01; genus DATLED01. Next base: position 5,985 of record JAXDPV010000032.1, on the reverse strand, counting down.
TCGACGGCCCCGTCGGCGGCCCGCAGCACCAGAGGCTGGGGATGACCGCCCAGGGCCAAGGTCACGTCGACGCCACCAACCCCGCCGGCCGCAGGGACGACCGAAGCCAACGCCACCGTCACGAAGCGCTCGGGGTTGTCGTGGGCCCGCACGAGTACGTCGTTCAACCTGGCCAACGCATCCGACGGCGTCCAGTCACGCAAGGCCACGGTCCGCAACGTCCAGCGGGCCGTCCCGGTCAGCGCCGCGGCCCGGGTGCCCTTGCCGCAGGCATCACCGATGACGAGCGCGCACCCGTCGCCGTCAGAATGAGAGGAAGGGATCACGTCGTAGAAGTCGCCCCCCACCTGGTCGGCATAAGCCACGTGGTACCGGGCGGCCAGGTCGAGCGACGGCACCGATGGCAGCTCGGGCGGCAACAAGCTCTCCTGCAACGTGCGGGCGATGCTCTCGGCCTGCCGCCGCAGCTCGGCCTCGAGGCCGACGGTAGTTCGGGCCGACAAGCGCAGCTCGAGCTCGTCCATCACCAGCGTGGCCAGGTCGCTCAACGTCGCCACCTCGTCGTCGGTGATGGCCCGGGGCTCGTGGTCGATCACGCACAACGTGCCCAGGTTGAAGCCGTCGTGGGTCGTGAGCGGCACCCCGGCGTAGAACCGCAGCCCGAAGTCACCGGCCACCAACGGGTTGGCCAGCGTCCGGGGGTCGGAGGCGGCGTCGGCCACCAGCCAAGGCCCGTCGTGGAGGATGGCCGAGGCGCACAACCCCGGCTCCCGGTCGATCTGCTCGACGTCGAGACCGTGGTGCGATTTGAACCAAATGCGATCGCGGTCGACGATGCTCACGATGGCGATGGGCACGTCGAGCAGCCGGGACGCCAGCGCGGTGATGCGCTCGAAGGCCCCGTCGGGAGGCGTGTCGAGCACGTCGTAGCGGCGCACGGCCGCCAGCCGTTCGGGTTCGTTTACAGGGATCAGGTCCACCGCCATGGCCGCCGCCATACCCAAGAAACGCCCCGGGGAAGCACCCCCAACGGGATTCGAACCCGTGCTGCCGCCTTGAAAGGGCGGTGTCCTGGGCCGCTAGACGATGGGGGCCAGGGACGGAAACTTACTTCAGGCGAGCGACCATTCGGTCCCCGAAGCCGTGTCCCGCACCTCCACCCCGAGGCCGACCAAGGCGTCCCGCAGGGCGTCGGCGTCGGCGTAGCGACCACCGGAGCGGGCCGAGCGCCGGGCGTCGAGCAACACCTCCACGAACGGGCCCAGGACCGAGCGGGGATCGACGGCCCCGCCCACGGCGACGTCGCCAAGGCGCACCACCATCGAACGCAGCGCCGCCCGCCCACGGTCGAGGTCGTCGGACTGGAGGGTGTCGGCCGACCACGCGTGCAGCAACTGTTCGAGGTCGAGGATCGCCTGCACCGCCGCACCCATGTCGCGGGCCGACAGCGCGGCGTCGAACGACGATTCGGCCGCGGCCACGTCGCCGGTCAACACCGACGCTTCCCGGCGCGAAGCGTCGCCGGGCGACGGGTTCGTGACGGAAAGCGGATGGGGGGTGGCCGAGGGGCGCAGGTCGTCGATGGCGACACGGGAGCCCGCGGGCAGCTCGTCGCTGGAACCGCCCGAGCGGATGGTGACGACGCCCAAGCCGACGACGTCGGCGGTGCCGGCGTCGAGATCCAACACCAACCCGGTGTGCTCGTCGATGCCGAGCACGAACGCGCCCGCAGGCAGCGACGCCTCCAAGACTGACAACCGGTCCTCACCCAGGTAGGAGAAGCGGGTGTCGTGGGTCCCGCCCTCGGCGTTGTTGTAGTGGGGGATGACCGCGGCCGACAGACCCACGCACGAGCCCAACAGGTCGAGCCCCTCGACCCAAGCGGGCACCGAACCCACCTTGTAGATCTCGTACACCGGCACCGTCACCGCGCCCATCGTCAACGCCGCCGCGCTGGCGAACGTCATCGCCCCGCCCGAGCGCAGCTTGGACGCCAACACCTCGGGCACGGCCGAGGCCGACCACTGCGACAAGGCGTAGGTCGGCGACCCGGGCCCGGCGAACACGTAGGCCGCGGATCGCAACATCCCCAGCATCGACTCGTACGCCACCGACCCGACCAGCGAGGAAGAACGGAACGACGCCACCTCGAGGGCAACGCCCACGCTCTCCCGGAAATAGCCCTGGGCCCGGGCGCTCAACTCGTCGGCGTTGGCCTGGAAGCCGAACGGCGTGTCCAGCAACACCGCAGGACCGAGGCCGGCCACACGCGCCAGCAGGTCGCGATGGGTCTTCACCATCGTCGGGCTGGTCTCCCCCGAGCCCATCAACGTGAGCAAGCGGGGCCCGGTCACCGGACGAACTCCTCGACCAACAACGACGCCACCGCGTCGGGATGTTGCGCATGTACGTCGTGGTCGGCCACGAACCAATGGGTCCGGGAACGGGGCAGCCCGGCTTCGGCCGCGGCCACGGCCTCGCGCTTGGCGACGCCGGGGTCGCCCTCGCACGGCATGAGCAACACCGGCACCGAGACCGAAGGGAACACGGCGCCGACGTCGTGCTCCCACAACCCCCGCAGCGCCAGCATGTGGCGCTCGAAGGTGAACCAGGGCGCCACCGTCCCGTCCTCCCGAACCTCGAAGCACGCCAGCGCGCCCTGGATACCGGACTCGGGCCAGTCGGCGTGGCGGGCACGGAAGAACGACTCCAACTCGGCGTAAGGACGCCCGACGGTGCGGGGCGGGGCCAGCACCCGGGCGCACTCGTCCCACGACGGGAAGCGGGACCTGAGGTCGAGCCACCCGCCGTCGATACACCCCACGCCGGCCAACGGCAACGAAGGCCAACGGGCGGCCAACTCCAACACCACGTTGCCGCCCCACGACTGGCCCACGACCACCACCGGCGAACCGCCGGCCGACAACGACAACGACAACGACTCGACCACCGGCACGACGTCGGAAGCGACGGTGGCCACGTCGTAGCCGGAGTCGGGTTTGGGCGAGCGCCCGTGGCCCCGCAGGTCGACGGCCACTACCGGATGACCGAGCGCGGACAGCGCAGCACCGACGCCGTCCCACAAGCGGGCGTTCGACGCCAACCCGTGGACCAACACGAAAGGCACGGCCGACGGAGCACCGTCCCACCGCACGAGGTTCAGAGCGACCACGACAACGCCTCGATCGCTTCGCCCTGCAACTCGGTCAGGAACCCGTAGAGCGCCAGCATGGGACCACGGGGATCGTCGGAGGCCACCGCCTCCTCGTACATCTCCTCGCTGATGTCGAGGCGGGTGCCCAACACCAACCGCAGGTCGTTGAGCGCGCCCATCCACGCCACCAACTGGTCCTCGGTCAGCGACAACGCGTCGACGGTCGCCTCGAGCACCGAGAGCGTGGCCAGCCGGTGGTCGGTGAGGTCGGCGCGCATCAACCGGCGGTACTCGTCCTCCTTGCCGGGGTCGGCCAGGTACGCCGGCGGGAACAGCCGCTCGAGCGCGGGGTCGTCGGTCGACAGCAGGTCGCGCAACTGGCCCGGCAACGACCGCAGCACGTTGCGCTCCCACGCGTCGAGGCGCACCTCGAAGTCGTCCTCACCACGGCGGCGGATCGACCGGCCGGAGAAGATGCCCACTAGTCCTGCTGTTCCATCGTCGCCCACAAGCCGTGCTCGTGGAGGCGGAAGACGTCCATCTCGATCTTCTCCCTGGTGCCGTAGGACACCACCGCCCGCCCCTTCTCGTGGACGTCGAGCATGAGCTTGGTCGCCTTGGCTTTGCTGTAGCCGAAGAGCTTCTGGAAGACGTAGGTCACGTAGGTCATGAGGTTGATGGGGTCGTTCCAGACGATGGCGATCCACGGCCGGTCGGTGTCGACGACCGCTTCGACCTCGGGCTCGGCCAGATCGGCCTCGGCCTCGACGACCTCGGTGGGCGCGCTCACGCCGCCACCTCGACCGGCACCAGCACCCGGGTCCGCAGCGACAGCACCAGGCGCAGGGTCGCGATCCACACCGCGACGGCCCCGGCGATGTGCACCGCCACCAACACCGCGGGCACGCCGCTGAAGTATTGGGCGTACCCCACCGCGCCCTGGGCCACGACCACGACCAGCAGCACCGAGCCCCGCTGCAGCACCGCTGCCGGCGCCCCCGAGCGCCGGAGCCCGACCACGAGGTAGGCGGCCACGGCCAGGAACAACCACACGGCCAGGCTGTGGAGGCGGGCCACGGCCGAGATCGAGAACGGCAGCCGGTCGACCAGCTCACCGTCGTGGCTGCCGGCGTGGGGCCCGGCCCCGGTCACGACCGTGCCGAGGAAGATGGCCACCGAGGCGCAGGCCACCAGCACCCGCCCGACCGGGACGGGCTCGGGCCCGGCCACGTCGACCCAGGCCCCGTCGTCGGGCTGGCCGGCGCGGTGGTGCAACACCACGGCGTCGAGCAGCAACAGCATCGACACCACGAAATGGGCCATCACCAGGGGCGGGGCCAGGTGGAAGAGCACCACCAACCCCCCGAGCACGACCTGGCCCACGACCCCGGCCACCAACCCGAGCGAGAGCCACGTCAGGTCGGAACGCCGGGGTCGCCGCACCAACGCCCCCAGCACGGCCAGGATCACGGCCACCGAGACAAGCCCGGTCACCGTCCGGTTCACGAACTCGACCATGGCGTGGTACTCGACCGGGGCCACCACCCTCCCGGAGGTGCAGGTCGGCCAATCCGGGCACCCGAGCCCCGACCCGGTCAGCCGGACGGCACCCCCCGTGACCACGATGAACGCCAGGGCCACGAGGGCCCCGAGGGTGATACGGGAGAAGGCCCGCGGCGACATGGCGTCCAGCATCGTACGGCCGCAAACCGCTTTTGGCGGTCGCCGACCCGGCGGCCGTAGAGTCGGGCCCCAATGGCTCGCCTGAAGGCGTACGTCGCCCTCACCAAGCCGCGCATCATCGAGCTCCTGCTCATCACCACCGTTCCCACGATGGTGGTAGCTGCGCGCGGCCTGCCGGGCCTCGGCCTCACGGTAGCCACGGTGGTGGGCGGGACCCTCGCCGCCGGCGGGGCCAACGCCATCAACATGTTCGTCGACCGCGACATCGACAAGATCATGAAGCGGACGGCCAAGCGGCCCCTCGTCACCGGCGAGATGACCCCGAGGGCGGCCCTCACCTTCGCCATCGGCCTCGAGATCGTCGCCTTCCTCGAACTGTGGGCCCTGGTGAACCTGCTCTCGGCCGTCCTGGCCGTCAGCGCCACCTTGTTCTACGTCTTCGTCTACACGATCTGGCTGAAGCGCAGCAGCCGCAACAACATCGTGATCGGGGGCGCGGCCGGCGCCGTCCCCGTCCTCATCGGCTGGTCCGCGGTCACCAACTCCCTCGGCCTGGCCCCGATCGTGCTGTTCGCGGTGATCTTCGTCTGGACCCCGCCCCACTTCTGGGCCCTGGCCATCAAGTACAAGGACGACTACGCCGCCGCCGACGTCCCCATGTTGCCGGCCGTGGCCAGCTTCACCACCGTGGCCAGGCAGATCACCATCTACACCGTCGCCCTCTGGGCCTGCTCCCTCCTCTTCGCCGAGGTCGCGGGCATGGGCCTCATCTACGTGGGCTCGGCGGTCGTGCTCGGGGCCGTGTTCCTGCTCTTCGCCGTCCAGCTCCAGCGCGACCACACCGCCGCCCGGGCCATGCGCCTCTTCTCCTACTCGATCTCCTACGTGACCCTGCTCTTCGGCGCCATGGCCCTCGACCAGTTGGTCGGCCGGGGATGACTAGGGTTTCGCAGCTTCTCGACCCCTTCCAGGAAGGCGTATGACCCTCACCGAGACCCGGCCGAGCGAGGCCGCCGCCGCCGCCTCGACGCCCGCGCCGAGCGCGCCGGGCGACGACTGGATCACCACCGGCGACCACAAGAAGCTCGGCCTCCTGTTCTTCGCCGGGGGCGTGGCCTCGCTGGTCGTGGGCGGCGCCCCCCCCCCCC
>JAXDPV010000031.1:0-9332 GCA_034668185.1 Actinomycetota bacterium | reverse complement strand
CGCCGGTGTTGATCGACACCGAGCCCCGGCCGAGCAACGTGATCGTGCCGTCGGCGGCCACGGTGGCGAAGTCGCCGGGCACGGCCCAGCGCACGCCGTCGATCACCGGGAACGTGGCCGCGGTCTTGGCCGGGTCCTTGTAATACCCGATGGGCACGCGGCCCCGGCGGGCGAGGAGCCCGACGACCTCGGAGCCGGGCGCGACCGGGCGGAGGTCGTCGTCGAGCACGACCGTGTCCTCGCCCACGGCGAAGCGCGGCGGCCCGGCGTAGGTGCCCTCGACGGCCATCATCTGCCCCTGCCCGCCCGTCTCCGACGCGCCGTAGCCGTCGACCACCACGCACCCGGGGAGGTGGGCGAGCAACGCGTCCTTCACCGCCGGCGAGAGGATGGCCCCGCCAGAAAGGATCACCGTCAGCGACGAAAGGTCGAACTGGCTTTGGTCGAGGGCGTCGACCAACGGCCGGGCGAAGGCATCGCCGACGATGACGAGGAACGTGATCGCCTCACGCTCGACCAGCGACCAGATGCGGGCGGGGTCGAAGCCGGGCCCGTCGTCGACCACCACCAGGCCGCCGGTGTAGAAGGTCGAGAACGCCATCCAGTGGGCGGTGCCGTGCATGAAGGGCGAGGCCGTGAGCATACGGGTGCGGCCCCGCACCGCCCGCTCGGCCAACTCGGAAGGCGAGTCGATCGGCCCGCCGGCCACGCCGCCGCCACCGAAGGCCGAGAAGAACGCGTCCTCGTGGCGCCACATCACGCCCTTGGGCATCCCCGTGGTCCCGCCGGTGTACAAGACGTAGAGGTCGTCGCCGGAACGGTCCTCGACGACCGGCCGCAGGGCCGACGCCGACGCCAGCGCGGCTTCGTACTCGGAGCCACGGGCCAAGGCCAACCGCAGCCCCGGCATCGAAGCGACCATCGGCGAGAACGACGGTTCGTGGATCACGGCCACCAGGTCGGCGTCGTCGAACAGGTAGCGCAACTCCTCGGCCACGTACCGGTAGTTGACGTTGATCGGCACCGCCCGCAGCTTGAAGGCGGCCAGCATCCCCTCGACGTACTCGGTGGAGTTGAAGAGGTAGAGGCCGACGTGGTCGCCGGGCCCGACGCCGGCGGCCCGCAGCACCGAGGCCAGGCGGTTGCTGCGCTCGTCGAGCGCGGCGTACGTCAACCGGCGGTCGCCGGCGACCAGCGCCTCCCGCTCGGGCGGCACCGCGTCGACCACGATCTCGAACAGGTCGGCCAGGTTGAACGTCGGGTCCATGCGCAGCGGTCAGTCGATGACGATCGAGTCGAGGTCGATGCTCGGGTCGGGCGGCGGGTACTTCGGGTCCATCGAACGCAACGTCCCGACGAGCACGGAGAGCACGGCGAAGTCGCGGTACCACTTGTGGTCGGCGGGCACGACGTACCAGGGCGCCGCCGCCGTGCTCGTCTTCGACAGCGCGTCTTCGTACGCGGCGGCGTACGCGTCCCAGTGCTTTCGCTCCTCGAGGTCGGCCAGCCGGAACTTCCACCGCTTGTGCGGCTTGGCCACCCGCTTGCGGAAGCGCTCGGCCTGCTCCTCCTTGGAGATGTGGAGGAAGAACTTCACCACCGTCGTGCCCGAGTCGGCCAGCAACGCCTCGAAGTCGGCGATGGCGCGGTACCGCTTCGACCACACCTTCTCGGGCACGAGGTCGTGGACCCGCACGATGAGGACCTCCTCGTAATGCGAGCGGTTGAAGATGCCGATCTCGCCGGCGCGGGGCACGGCCTGGTGTACCCGCCAGAGGAAGTCGTGGGCCTGCTCCTCCTCGCTCGGTGCCTTGAACGAGGTGACACGGCAGCCCTGCGGGTTGACGCCGGCGAAGACCTTCTTGACGGTGCCGTCCTTGCCGCCGGCGTCCATGGCCTGGAGGACGACGAGCACCGAACGCTCGGCCTCGGCCCAGAGCCGTAGCTGGAGGTCGGCCAGCTCGCGGTTGAGCTCGGCCGAGGCGGCCTCGGTCGTGGCCCGGTCGCCGGGGGCGTGGGGCGTGGACGCCGGGTCGATCTTCGCAATGTGCGCAGAAGCCCCCGGCGGCACGAGGAGATCGTCGAGGATCGCCCTTCGGTCCATCGGCGGCATCGTACGGTGGATGGACCATGCGCAAGCCACTTGCGATCGCGGCGGCGGTCGGTGTCGTCCTCACCGGCCTGATCGTCATTGGCATCGTGGCGGTGCGGGCCGCCCACGATCCGGCCATCGTGATCGGGTCGACCGACGCCGCCACGTCGACGCCCCCGACCGAGCTCGCCCTGCCCCCGCCCACCGAGCCGCCGACCACGGCGGTGCCGCTCCCGCCGGCGACGGGGCCGATCCAGGCCGGGCCCCGGGTGGGCCTCAAGGTCGCCGACGGCCAGCCTTACCCGCCGGCGATCGAGTTCACCTCGGACATCCCGCCGGTCGGCGAGGACCTGGTGTTCGTCCTCGTGCTCGGCTCCGACGCCCGGCCCAAGGAAGACCTGCTGCGCAGCCGCTCCGACTCGATCCACCTCGTCGCCCTCGACCCCAAGACCGGCCGGGGCACGATCGTCGGCTTCCCCCGCGACAGCTACGTCGAGTACCCGAAGGGCGGGCGGGGGCGGATCAACGAGGCCATGGTGCGGGGCGGCCCGCAGTACGCCGCCGAGACCGTGCGCAAGCTCACCGGCCTGCCGATCCAGTACTACGTGGTGACCGGGTTCGTCGGCCTGGCCCGCATGGTCGACGACCTCGGCGGGGTGGACGTGTTGGTCGACCGCAAGATGAACGACCGCTTGTCCGGGGCCCGCTTCCAAGCCGGGTGGCACCACTTCTCCGGCGCCCAGGCCCTGGCCTTCTCCCGCAACCGCCACGACGTCCCCGACGGCGACTTCACCCGCTCGCAGCACCAGGGCGCGGTGTTGCTGGCGGCGCTGGCCAAGCTGCGGGCCGAGGTGGGCGACGACCCCGGGTTGTTGCAGTGGCTGTCGGTGCTCGGCCGGTCGGTGTCGTTGGACGTGCCCGCCGACCGCTTGCCCGGCCTGGCCGCGCTGGCCCGCCGCACCGACCCCTCGCAGATCGCCAACGTCGTCCTGCCCGGCCGTGTCGGCACCGGCGCCGGTGGCGCCTCGATCGTCTACCTCACCCAGGACGCGCCGGCGTTGTTCAACGACCTGCGCGACAACGCCGTGGTGGGTTGACCTAGCTGTAGTAGCGGTACACGCCCGCGGCCACGCACGCCGGCTTGGGCTGGCCCTCGACCTCGAACGTCATGTCGATGGTGACCTGGGCGCCGCCGGGGATCTCCTCGACCTCGGCCAGGGTGCCGCCCAGGCGGAGGCGTGAGCCCACGGGCACGGGCGAGGGGAAGCGCAGCTTGTTCAGCCCGTAGTTGACGCCCATGGAGATGCCGCTCACCTGAATGATCTGGGCCAGCAGCACGGGGGCCAGCGAGAGGGTGAGGTAACCGTGGGCGATGGGCCCGCCGAAGGGCCCGGCCTTGGCCCGCTCGGGGTCGACGTGGATCCATTGGTGGTCGCCGGTGGCGTCGGCGAACTGGTTCACCTGCTCCTGGGTGATGTCGACCCAGCCGCTGTAGCCGAGGTGTTGGCCGACGTGGTCCTTGAGCCCGCTGATGCCGTCGATGGTCGTCACGGCCGCCGACGCTAGCTGCCCGTTACTTGAACCAGACCTTCTCGTACTCCCGGCTCATCGGGTGGACGAGCAGGGCGACCAGCGCGACCTCGAAGGCGAGGGTGATGATGTCGCCGGCCAACGGGTTGCCCTCGAGATAGACCCGCAGGACGAAGGGGGCCGCGGCCGCGGCCAGGCCGAGGTAGTAGCCCCACTTCTGGTCGTTGGCGATGCCCCGACCGCCGAGCACGCCGCCGCCGATGCGGACGGCGAAGTAGACGGCCCAGACCGGATCGACCGACAGGATCGACGGGAAGCGCAGGAAGTCGAGGACGCCGAACACGGCGTTGGCGTAGAGCAGCCACGTGGCGATGACGAGGGTCTGCGGCTGCGACTGGTTGAGCCAGCGCCTGGTCGATTGCATGGCGCTCAGTCTGGCAGCCGGGTGGGGTTGGCGACCGACGTGGCGACCGACGCACGGAGCTGGCCGCAGGCGGCGTCGATCGACGTGCCCCGGTTGCGGCGGACGGTGGCGTTGACGCCGAGGCTCTTGAGGAGGTCGCGGAAGTCGCGCACCCGTTGGGCGGGGGAGCCGAGCACGGGGTATCCGGGCGTCGGGTTGAGGGGGATGAGGTTGACGTGGGCGCCGAGCGGGCGGGCGTACTCGGCCAGTTCGCCGGCGTCCCTCGGGCGGTCGTTGACGCCGTCGATGAGGGCCCATTCGAACGAGAGCCGGCGGCCCTTGGCGTCGAGGTATTCGGCGCAGGCGTCTCGAAGATCGGCCAGCGGGTAGCGGCGGTTGATGGGGACGAGCTCGTCCCGCAGCTTGTCGTTGGCCGCGTGCAACGACACCGCGAGGTTCACCGGCAGCGCCTCTTTGGTGAGGCGCCGGATGCCGGGGATGATGCCGACGGTCGAGATCGTGAGGTGGCGGGCCGAGAGGCCGATGGCGGTGGGGTCGTGGAATCTTTCGACCGCCGACCACACGGCGTCGTAGTTCGCCATGGGCTCGCCCATGCCCATGAAGACGACGTTCGACAGTCGCCGTCCTGTGGCCGCGGCCGCGGCCTTGGCCCGCACGACCTGCTCGACGATCTCGCCGGTGGTGAGGTGGCGGTCGAAGCCGGCCTGGCCGGTGGCGCAGAAGCCGCATGCCATGGCGCAGCCCGCTTGCGACGACACGCACGCCGTCGAGCGCTCGGGATAATGCATGAGCACGGTCTCGACCTGGCGGCCGTCGTGCAACGACCACAACCACTTCACGGTGTCGCCGCCTTCGGCGACCGACTCGTGGGCGAGGGCGAGGGCGGGCCTCAGCTCGGCGGCCCCGGCCAGCTTGGCCCGCAACTGCTTGGGCAGGGTGGTGAGCTCCGAGGGCTCGGCGGCGTGGTCGCCGTAGAGGCCGGCCCACACCTGGTCGGCGCGGTAGCGCGGCTCGCCCGCGAGGAGGCGGGCCACGTCGACGCGTGACAGGTCGTAGCGGGTCGCGGCCATCGGCCCACAGGGTAGGGGCGCTAGCGTTCATAGCCATGGGGGTTGTCATCGAGCACCATCACCGCAACATCCAGGGCGGGGCGGCCCGGGCGGCCGTGTTCGGCGTGAGCGACGGTTTGGTGTCGAACATCGCCCTCGTCCTCGGCGTGGCCGGGGCCAACCCGGCGCCAGGGGTGGTGCGCCTGGCAGGCCTGGTCGGCCTGCTCGGCGGCGCCTTCTCGATGGCCGCGGGGGAGTACGTGTCGATGCAGGCCCAGCGTGAGTTGCTCCAGCGCGAGCTCGACATCGAGCGGGTCGAGATCGAGCGCCGCCCCGAGAACGAGCGCCGCGAGCTGGCCCAGATCTACAAGAACCGGGGCGTGGCCGCCGACGTCGCCGACCGCCTGGCCACGGAGATGATGGCCGACCCCGAGCTCGCCCTCGAGACCCACGCCCGGGAGGAGCTCGGCATCGACCCGGGCGAGTTGGGCTCGCCGGTCAATGCGGCCGTCAGCTCGTTCGTCGCTTTCGGCGTGGGCGCCATCGTGCCGTTGCTGCCGTGGTTCTTCGCCCACGGCACCGCCGCCCTCGTGGCCTCGATGGCCCTGGGCGCGGTCGCCGCCCTCGTCATCGGCGTGCTCCTCGCCCGTTTCACCGAGCGCCCCGTGCTCGTCTCCGCCACCCGCCAGATCGTCATCGCCGCCCTCGCCGCCGGCGTCCCCTTCCTGATCGGCCGAGCCGTCGGGGTCTCTACCGGAGGCTGAGCTCGGTGAGGAACACCGCCGGCGGGTAGACGGGGATCCGCTTAGCCAGCGTGACGAGGTGCTGGTCGCCGGAGACGAGCACCGCCTGGGCCGAGGCCGCCAGCGCGATCAGGTAGTCGTCGGCAGGATCGGACGACCGCACCGCCGGCGGGTCGGCCGGGTCGTCCCGAAGGGTCGCTCGCGTGCGAAGGAGGTCGACGATGGCCTCGGCCTCGACGGCGCTGATCCGCGACCGCAGCTTCGGGTAGGCGAAGGCGCGGCTGAGTTCCTTCAAGAGGTGGGGCGAGGCGATCAGCTCGAACTCCCCGTTGAGCCAGGCCCGGACGATCTCGGCCGGCGTGCCCTTCGGCGAGAGCGTGGCGGAGATGACGACGTTCGGGTCGAGGACGATGCGCAAGCGTCAGCGCCGACGGCGACGGGTGGCGTGTTGGGCTTCGACCGCGAGCTCCATGGCCTCATCTTCGCCGAGGTCGTTGTGGGCCCACAAGCCCTCGAGGACGTCGAGACCGAGGTGGTGGCGAAGCGCTTCTTCGATGACCTCGCTGTCGCCCTTCCCGGTGCGGGCGGCATGGACCTTGGTCATCCGAAGGAGGTCCTCGTCGATGGTCAGGGTCGTGCGAGTCTTGGGCATGGGAGCATCGTAGCATCATGATGCGGAGATGTCGCCGGTGTAGGCGCGGTCGACGTGGTCGACGGTGAAGCCGAGGTCTTCGTAGAGCCGGACGGCGTTGGTGTTGTCGGCGTCGACGTAGAGCATGGCGACGGTCAGGCCGGCGGCGGCCAGATGGTCGAGACCGGCGAGGACGAGGTTGCGGCCGAGGCCGCGTCCGGCGAAGTCGGGGTCGACGGCGATGACGTAGATCTCGCCGAGGGGAGGGCGGTGGTCGGCGTGGACCTTGGTCCAGCAGAAGCCGGCCAGCCGGCCGGTGGAGGGATCGTGGTGCAAGAGGAAGCCGTCGGGGTCGAACCAGGGCTCGGCCTCGCGCTCCTTGATCGTCGACAGGTCCCAGCCGCCCTGCTCGGGGTGCCAGGCGAAGGCCCGGTTGTTGACCTCGAGCCAGGCGTCCTCGTCCTGGCCGGGCACGAACGAACGCACCGGCGAGAGCGACCACGGCGCGTCGACGACCGGCAACGGCCGGCGCATCTGCAACAGCTCACGACCACGGGAGAGCCCGGCCGAAGCCGCAATCGGGTCGGCATCAGCGCCAGGCTTGGGCACCCAGAGGTGGACGTGACCGCCGCCCTCGTCGGCGACCACCGAGACCGCGGCCGACAACAGCTCACGACCGATGGCCAAGCCGTCGGAAGCGCGGTGGTGGGGGTCGACGACGTACTCCAACGCCCACGAATCGTGGCCCCGCGTGAGCTGCGCGTACCCCACCGGGTGGTCGTGGCCGTCCTCCCACGCGACCAGGCCGGCGAAGCCTTGGCGCCCGCCCTGGACCAGGTCGAGCCACTGGTGCTCGCCGAGCGGGCGGTGGCCGTCGGCGGCCGCGGCCACGTCGAGCAACGACGACACCGCGGCGATGTCGGGCGCGTCCATCTGCCGCTTGACCTCGAGATGGCGCACGGAGCGGGACACTAACCTCCGCCGACCAATGGGCCGACCCCGCTCACCGAAGGGCCGGGCGCTCGAAACCGCCCGCCGCCTGGCCGCCGAATACCCGGGCGCGGCCGCCGACCTGTGCGCCCTCCGCCACGGCAACGCCTTCGAGCTCTTGGTGGCCACGATCCTCTCGGCCCAGTCGACCGACGAGAACGTCAACAAGGTGACGCCCGCCCTCTTCGCCCACTACCCGACGCCCCGGGCGCTGGCCGCCGCCGACCCCGCCGAGGTCGAGGTCGAGATCCACTCGACGGGCTTCTTCCGCTCCAAGACCAAGAGCCTGATCGGCATGGCCGCCGCCCTCGTCGAGCGCTTCGACGGCGAGGTCCCGCACGCCATCGAAGACCTCGTGACCCTGCCTGGCGTCGGCCGCAAGACGGCCAACGTGGTGCGCTCGGTCGCCCTCGACCTGCCAGGCCTCCCGGTCGACACCCACGTCGGCCGGCTGGCCAAGCGCCTCGGCCTCACCACGCACGACGATCCGGTCAAGGTCGAGCACGAGCTCAACGCCATGCTCCCGCCGGCCGAGCGCGGCCTGTTCTCCCTCCGGCTGATCCTCCACGGCCGCCGCGTCTGCGTGGCCCGCAAGCCCAGGTGCGGCGACTGCGTGCTCAACGACTTCTGCCCGGCGGCCTTCACACTTCCCTAACACCTCGATGGCCGGGGCCTCATGACCGGGGCCGACAGTGAAGCCATGACCATCAAGACCATCCTCGCCACCACCGCCCTCGCCGCCACCCTCGTGGCCGGGGGTGCCGCCGTCGCCGACGCCGCCCCCCGACGCCAGGCGGCCAACAACGCCAACAACGCCAACAACGCCGCCGACGCCTCGCCCGACCGCATGGCCGACCGCTTCGCCAAGCGGGCCGTCCACGGCGAGTTCGTCGTCCGCACCAAGGACGGCTTCCAGACCATCGACATCGACCGGGGCCAGCTCACCTCCAAGGACGGCAACACCCTCCACATCCACCGTCCCGACGGCGCCGACGTGACCGTGACCCTGGGCGAAACGACACGGTTCCGGGGCGTGGCCAACGCCGACGCCCTGCGCACGGGCAAGCCGGTCGTGGTCGTGTCCAAGGGCGGCCAGGCCGTGGCCGTGGCCCAGCGCCCGGCGGCCACTTCCTGAGCGACGGAACATCCGGAGCGGGAGTACCGTTCAAGGTGACGGAGAACAGGTTCCCGCCACCTTGTTCCCCGTGGGGCGAACCACCGGGATCCGCCGCCCGGCTCGCCTGCCCTCGACGGCGCCTTCGGGCGCCGTCGAGGCGCGTCTAGCGCCGGGACGTCACCAGCCGGGAGAGCCGCCGTTGGGCCCCGCGGAGCGACCGCTCGATCTCGAACAGCTCGATGGCCAGGGTCTCGTCGCCCCCGGCGGAGGCGTCGGCCATGGCCGAGAGGCGCTTGGTCAGGTCGTCGAGGGCGCTCGACACCGAGGACAGTTCGGGGCGGGGATCGTCCATACCCGTTCGATCATTCCCCATGCGCACCCGTAACATCGAGCCCTCATGCTCCGCCGCCTCGACCTGCGCGGGACCACCGGGTCTCCCGACTACCGCACGGCCATCCCCCGGCCCCAGGCCGCCACCGAGCCGCCGGTCGCCGAGGTCAAGGCGCTGCTGGCCGAGGTCAAGAGCCGGGGCGACGAGGCCCTGCGCGATCTCACCGAGCGTTTCGACGGCGTCAGGCCCGAGACCCTGCGGGTTCCCCAGGCCGAGATGGAGTCCGCCCTGGCCGAGCTGCCGCCGCTCCTGCGGGAGGCGTTGGAAGCGGCCAGGGCCAACGTCCTCGCCTACCACCGCGAGCAGCTCCACGACGAGGCCCGCTACGAGCGCGACGGCCTCGTCGTCAGGGAGCTGCGCCGCCC
>JAXDPV010000030.1:0-3582 GCA_034668185.1 Actinomycetota bacterium | reverse complement strand
GCGGCTGCGGCGGCGACCACCCCGACCCCCCCCGCCCCCGCGGCCAGGCGTCGGGGGGGCCGGGCCGCGGGCGGCGGTGGGGTGGGTGGCCGAGGGCCGAACGTCCGCGTCGATCGCACCGGCGCCGGTTGGGCAAGCGCCTCGGCGAAGGCCTCGGCCGACGGGAAGCGATCGGCGGGAACCGGTGACAATGCCCGCTCGACGGCCGCCGGCACCGGTGCGTCCGGCCCGAGCATCGTGCGGGCCACCGCGGCCAGGCCGTAGACGTCGGACGACGCATCCGGTGGGCGCCCGGCCAGCACGGTGGGGTCGAGGTAGCCCTCAGTGCCGCGCACCCGCCCGTCGTCGAGGCCACCGATGCCGAAGTCGGCCAGCAACGGTTCGCCGTCGGCGGTGAACAACACGTTGCCCGGCTTCACGTCGCCGTGGAGCACGCCCCGCCGGTGGGCCGAGCCCAGCGCGCCCGCCAGCTTGGTGACCACGTCGACCACCTCGCCGAGCGGGCGCGGCCCCTTCGCCGTCAACCGTTCCTCCAACGAACCACCGGGAGCGAGTTGCATCACCACCGCGACACCGTCGCCGTCGGGCACGACCTCGAACACCCGGACGATGTTGGGATGGTCGAGTGCGGCCAGGACCTTCGCCTCCCGTTCGAGTTGGGCGCCGCGCTTGATCGCCACCGGCCGGTCCATCGATGCCGACTGCCGCGCCCGCCACACCGTGCTGGCCGCCCCCTCGCCCAGCCGGTGCTCGAGCACGTAACCGGGGATGGCGTCGCGGACGCGGGTCATGGCGTGGCCACCTGCACGACCTCGACGTCGCCGTCGACGACCAGATAGCCGCGGCCCACCACCGGCGCGATGCGGGCGCGTCGGGGGAACGAGGTCGAGAACAGGTCGCCGTCGTCGGGTTCGGGGCGCAGCGCCAGGCCGAGCCGCGACCGCCTGAGGTCCCGCGTCCAATGTCCGTACGCGCCCCGCAGCCCGTCGGTGCGGCCGGCGGCGACCACGTGTACGTCGGCGCGGTTCCACGACAGCAGCGCCGCCATGTGGCCACCGGGATCGTCGACCCTGTCGGCGTCGTCGACCAACAACACGTGCGGGCCGAGCTCATCGGCGGCCGCGACCACATCGGCCAACGTCGACCCGTCGCCCAGCGCCGTCACGTTCACCTCGGGATGCCACCGCGCCAGCGAGGCCGCGATCGTCCGCAGCGCCGTGCTCTTCCCCGACCGCGTAGGGCCGCTCACGATGGCGTGGTCGCGGTCGCGGAAAACCATGGCCACCGGCCCGAGGGTGAGGTCGCCGACGCCGATCACAACGTCCACAACGACACCTCACGGGGGAGCACGCCGATCGGGGGCGCGGCGCGAGGCCCGGTGCGGGGGCAGGCATCGGCATCGGGGAACGCGACCTGGACGTCGAGGCCGGTGCGGGTGTCGAGGGCCCGGCCACGGCCGCGGTGGAAGACGAGCTTGGCCGGCACGAGGTTGGCGATCGCCAACGGGACGGCGGTTTCCTGGTCGGCGGTGATCACCACCGACATGCCGACCGCGGGCCCGTCGGCCACCAGCCGGGCGATCTCGTCGCGCACGGCCAGCCCGCCGAGGTCGTCGTCGAACGACGACATGAAGCCCGACCAGTTGTCGATGGCGAGCACGATCGTCGGCCCACCCGATCCCGAGGACCGGCGACGCTCGCGCTCGGTCCGCAAGAACCGCAGCAGCCGGTGCTGGCGCTCGGCCTCGGCCGCGCCGATCACCGCGCCCATGTGGGCCAGCCCGGCCAACGACGACAGCCCGCCGGCCCCGAAGTCGAGGGCATACACGTAAAGCTGGTCAGGGGCAAACGAACGGGCCAACGAGCGAACCAGCGATTGGACGGCGGTGGTGGTCCCGCTGCCGGCGAGCCCGTAGAGCAAGAGGTTCCCGTCGTCGTGAGGCGACCAGCCCGCGGGCCGGTGGCACTGGCCGTCGAGGTCGTCGGCCAAGAAGAACTGGCCGGGCCCGAGCGACGACAACGGCAACCACGCCGGCAGCGGCTCGGGCCACGGCCGGCGGGGCGGGCCGAACCCGGCCCGTGACGCGCACTCCTCGATGGCGTCGACCAACCGTTCGAGATCGGTCGGCCCCCCACCGCCGCTTTCGCACACTCCTGCCGGCGCCACGGCATCCGACTGTGCGAAAGCGGAGGCTGCGGTGGTGGGCCCGAAGCCGATCGGCCGCAACTGCACCGGCGACGAGGGCGATCGCCCGGACCGGCCCGACACCATCGCCGCCTGGAAGGGCACGACCTCGCCGGGACCCATGCGCACGTAGCCACGCCCTGCTTGGCGGCGGCCGATGGCTGCGGCCGAGGGAACGTCGAGCACGTCGATCGAGTCGGCCGCGTCCTGCATCCGCAATGCGACCCGCAAGTTGGTGTTGGCCCTGATGTTGTCCTTCACCGCGCCCGCGGGCCGCTGGGTCGCCAGCAACAGATGCACGCCGAGGCTGCGGCCCCGCTGGGCGATGCCCACCAGCGCGTCGACGAAGTCGGGCAACTCCGACGCCAACGTGGCGAACTCGTCGATCACCACCACCAAGCGGGGCAGCGGTGTCGGGAGCCCGAGCCGGAGATACGCCGGTAGGTCGACCGCGCCCGCCCCCCGCAACACCCGCTCGCGATAACGAAGCTCGGCTTCGAGGCAACGCAACGCCCGCTGGCCCAGGTGCTCGTCGAGGTCGGTGACCAGGCCGACGGTATGGGGCAAGCGGGCGCAGGCGTCGAAGGCGCTGCCGCCCTTGTAGTCGACCAACACGAAGTTGAGGTGGTCGGGGTCGGCGGTGGCGGCCAGGCTCACGACCAACGTCCGCAGCAGCTCCGACTTGCCGGAGCCGGTCGTCCCCCCGAGCAAGCCATGCGGGCCGTCGGCCACCAGGTCGAGCACCAACGGCCCGCGCTCGGTGACGCCGATGGGCGCGGCCAGCTCACGCCGGCCCCACCGCTCGGCGATCTCGTCGATCGCCAGCAACGACAGCAGGGGCACCTCGCCCGGCAACGAATGGTCGGCCTCGTGCACCTCGGGATCGTCGATGCCGGCCAGCGATCGGGCCGCGGCCGTCGCTGCCGCCAAGGTCATGCCCGCGGCCAGGACGCCGTCGAGCCGGCTGTTGGTAGCGGGCTCGAATGTGCGGGCCGCGCCGTCGTCACCGTCGAGCTCGATCACGGTGGTGCACATGGCCGGCAGCCGGGTCGTGGTGGAGGTAACCACGATCCCGGCCACCGGCCCGGCGGCGCCGGCGAGCAGCGACCGCACCGGCGCAGGCCGGCCCTCGGTCAACCCGTCGGCGTCGACCACCAGCAGGCGGGCCGGCGTTGGACCCATCGACGCCAGCGCCCCCACCACGACCCCGTGTTCGTCGGGCGATGCACCCAACAGGCGCACGCCCGCGGCCTCGCCCCACGCCTCGGTATGCGGCAGCCAATGGGCCCATGACCACGACGACGCCCGCTCGCCATCGGTGAGCACGGCGATGCGGACGTCGGCGGGCCCGTGCAACGTCGCGGCTTGCACGACCAGGCTGCGCAACACCGGCTCGAC
>JAXDPV010000029.1:0-49819 GCA_034668185.1 Actinomycetota bacterium | reverse complement strand
GTCTTGCGATGGACCTGGGTCGCCTCGGTCAACTGCGTGCCCAACTTCAGAGCCGGGTTCAGCGACGACAACGGGTCCTGGTACACGATGGCCAGGTCGGTGCCGAGGAGGTCGTCGAGCTTGGCCCCGCTGACGGTCGACAGGTCCTGACCCCGCAGCGAGATCGTGCCCTGGACCCGGCCCGGGTGCGGGATGAGCTGCGCGATCGCCAGCGCGGTGGTCGTCTTGCCGCTGCCCGACTCGCCGACGATGCCGAGCTTCTCGGCCTTGCGCAACCGGAACGACACGCCGTCGACCACGGGGTGGAACCCGGCAGGACCGGGGAACTCGACGGTGAGGCCCTCGACCACCAGCACCACGTCGTCGCCCGCCGGCGGCGACGCCGACCGCCGCGGCCTGGCTTCCAAAGCGGCGCCCGCCGCCGCGACCACGACGGCCTTCGTCTTCTTCGTCTTCTTCCCGCCGCCGGTCCAGAGCACGGGGTTCATGGCCCGGGCCAAGGCCTCGCCGGTGAAACCAAAGGCCAGTGACGTCACCGCGATGGCGGTCGCCGGCGCCAGCGCCGCCAGCGGCGTGAGGTAGAGCGACTGCACGCCCTCGGTCAGCATCCGCCCCCAGTCGAACTGGGGCGTTTGCACGCCGAGGCCGAGGAAGCTCAGGGTCGAGACGGCCACGATGCTGCTGCTGATCGACACGGTGGCGGTGATGACGAGGGTCTCGCCGATGTTCGGCAGGATGTAGCGGAAGATCATGCGGAAGCGCCTGATGCCGGCCACCCGGGCGGCGGCGATGAACTCCCGCCCGCTGATGGCCAACGACAGCGCGCTCGACACCCGGGCGAACGAGATCGACACCGCCAGCGCCACGCCGATCAACGCGCCCTTGGCCCCTGGCCCGATGATGGCGCCGATGAAGATGGCCACGAGGATGTTGGGGAAGGCGAGGAGGGCGTCGATGATCCGCAGGCCGACGGTGCGCAACCGCGGCGGCAGGGCGGCCGCGCCCGCGCCGATCGGGATGCCGATGGCGGCCCCGATGCCGGCGGCGCTGATGGCCAGGCTCAGCGACAGGCGGGTGGCCACGAGCAGGCGGGAGAGGATGTCCCGGCCGAGCTGATCGGTCCCGAAGAGGTGGTCGTGGCTGGGGTTGCGGTTGAGGGCGGCGAAGTCGAGCTCGTTGGCCCGGGGCCCGCCGAAGTGGGGCCCGAGCAGGGCGACGCCGAGCAGGAAGGCGAGCACGACCAGCGCCAACACGCCGCCGGGCGAACGGAAGAAGGCCTTGACCACGTCAGGCCTTCCCGGTCACGGCGCGGGGGTCGATCAGGGCCACGAGGATGTCGACCGTCGTCGTCACCAACACCACCACGATGCCGAGCACCAGGGTGATCCCCTGCACCACCGGGTAGTCGTGGGCCAGGACCGCGCTTACCAACGCGGTGCCCAAGCCGGCCCGGGCGAACACGTTCTCGACCACGACCGCACCACCGATGAGCCCGGCGAAGAGCAGGCCGCCGACGGTGAGTGCGGCCGTCACGACATGGGGCAGCGCGTGGCGGAAGTAGAGCAGGCGGGGCGGGAGGCGCTTGCCCCTCGCCGTGCGCATGTAGTCCATGGCCAACACGTTGAGCGTCTCCACCCGGACGATGCGGGTGAGGATGGCGATGGGCCGGAGGCAGACGGCGGCCGCCGGCAGCACGAGGCTGAGGACGCCGGCGCCGCCGGCCACGGGCAACCACCGCAGCCAGACCGCGAAGACGAGCGCGAGGAACGTGGCCATGAGGAACTCGGGCAGCGAACCGATGACACTCGTCATGCCGGTGAACGCGACCTCGCCGAAACGGTGGCGCCCGTCGCGGGTGGCCGTGCCCGCCAGCATCCCGCCGGGGATGCTGACGAGGAGCACGATCACCAGCGCGACCGCGGCGAGCTGGGCCGAACGCCCGATGCGCTCGCCGATGATCGTCGCCACCGAGTTGCTGAAGAAGTACGACTTGCCGAGGTCGCCGTGGCTGAGGTTGCGCACGTAGGCGACGAACTGCTCCTGCACCGGGAGGTCGAGGCCGAGGTCGTGGCGGATGACGGCCACGTCCTCGGGGGTCGCCGAGGCGCCCCCGAGGCTGACCGCAGGATCACCTGGCACCAGCCGCAGCATGAAGAACACCACGACCACGAGCCCGAGCAGGATCAGGACGAGGGCCAGCAACCGCCGGAGGAGGAAGGCGACCCACGGGTTACGGAAAGCGGCCATCTCAGGCCGACGGAAGGCCTTCCAGCTCCCGGACGCCGAGGGCGTCGAAGGCCGCGAGCATCCGTCGCTGATCCTCCTCCGACGGGAGGAGGTACGGGGGACGAAGCACGCCGTTGCCGAGACCGAGCACCTTCAACGCCATCTTGACCCAACGGGCGGTGGACGGCGCCCAGGCGCTGACGATGTTGGCGAACCGCTGCAGGTTCTTGGCGTTCTCGGCCATCTTGTCGAGGTCGCCGTCGCGCCAACCGTCGGCGATGGCCTGGGTGACGTTCGGGATGACGTTGTTCTCGGCCATCAAGCAGCCGGCGGCGCCGAGGCTCGCCATCTGGATGAGGTTGACGTAGCTGCTGTAGAGCGAGATGCGCTCGGGAAGGGTGTCCCGCAACTTGATGAAGTAGGGCACGTCGAAGTTCATGACGTTGACGGCGATGATCTGCGGGTATTGCTCGCAGAGGTTGGCCAGGAAGTCGGGCGTGGCCATGAAGCCGGCGTACGCGTGGATCGAGATGGCCACCGGGATCTTCACCGCCTCGAGCAACGTCCGCCAGTAGAGCTCCTGCTCCTTGGGCGTCGGGATCATGCCGTGGCCGGCGTCGAGTTGGTAGAACTGGACGCAGTCGATGCCGGCGGACGCGGCCTCGTTGGCCACCTTCAGCATCCCTTCGGCAGTGCGCGATTCGCGGGGGTTGGCGTACAGGGGCACCTTGCCCTTGGCCTCCTCGACCCCGATCTCGTAGACCCGCCTCGACTCCTTGACGCTGAGGACGTGGCCCTCGCCGGCGCCGCCGCTGCCGAGGTAGATCCCGTTGCCGGCGGTGACCAGCCGTTGGAGGTGGGCCCGCAGGCCGTCCTCGTCGAGCGAGCCGTCGGTCTGGAACGGCGTCTGGGACATGCAGAACATCGTGAGGTTGCGGTTGGTGTCGGTCATCACTTGGCCCGTCGGTAGTAGATGGGGTTGCTCCAGCTCGCGCCCGGGAAGATGGTGATGCCCTTGGTGAACCAGTTCACCTCGGGGCTCGCGAGCGGGTAGATGTTGAAGCCCTGGAGGAGCATCGTCTGGACCTTCGCCCAGTGCTCGCACCGCTTGGCCCCTTCGTTCTGCTGGGCCAGGTTGATCTCGGCGTCGATCTCCGGCGTCGGGCCCTTGCTCCAGCTCGAGGCGACCGGGCCGGTGTAGGTGCCGACAGCCCGGTTGGGGTTCGGCTGGTCGAAGGGGTAGTTGGTCGTGAGGGCATCGAACTCGCCCTTGATACCGCGCTGGAGGAAGGTGTTGTAGTCACCCGTGATGCGGGTGTCCACGGTGATGCCCGCCTTGTCCCATTGCGCCGCCAGGTATTCGCCACCGTTGCCGAGGCCGGTGATGGTGGTCGAGACCAGGATGACGGTGAGCGGCTGGCCGTTCTTCTGGAGCTTGCCGTTGGCCCCGGCCGTCCAGCCGGCGTCGGTCAGGATCTTGCGGGCCGCGTCGGGGCTGGGGTTCTTGGGCGCGAGGTCCTTGGTCTTGGGCTCGTAGCAATCGGCCTTGGGCTGGAGGAAGCTCGTGCTCGGCGTGCCCCGTCCCTGGTTGGCCGCCTGGTTCCACGAGTCGCGGTCGATGGCGGTGGACAGCGCTTGGCGCACGACCTTGTCGGCGGTGGGATGGGCCGGGTCGGTCGAGAAGATGAGGGTGTTGTTGTAGAACGAAACCGTGGTGGCGTTCACCAGGCTCTTGTCACCCTTGAGCCGGGGGACGTCGGCACCGCCGACCTTGCTCACGTCGAGGCCACCGGTCAACAGCAGGTTGGCCGCGGTCGTCTCGTTGGTGATGACCTTGGCCGTCACCTGGGCCGGGATGTCCTTGGCGGTGATGCCGTTCGGGCCCCACTTCCAATCCTCACGGCGCTTGAGCACCGCCTGGTTGCCGTGCTCGGCCGAGACGAGGGTGTATGGACCGCTGCCGGCGGCGCCGTTCACGATCGAGCCGCCGTTGTCGAGGCCTGCGGGGCAGACGATGCGGAGCTCGATGAAGGCGTAGAGGGCGTCGTAGTAGGGCGAGCCCAGGTTGAGGGTGAAGGTGCCGGCGGCGTCGTCGGCGACCGTCTCGAACGGGCCGGCGCCGTAGGACTGGGCCACGCCCGTCTTGGCTTCGATGCGGACGTCGACGTTGCGCTTCACCACGCTCGGGGTGACGGGCGTGCCGTCGGCGCAGGTGACGCCCTTCTTGATCTTGAACGACACCTTCGACGGCGTGGAGTCCCACGACTCAGCGAGGTACGGGAGCAGGATCGGCTTCTTCGGGTCCTTGGGGTCGGGCCCGATGACGACGAGGCTGTCGTAGAGGAGGTTGGTCAGCACCTGGGTCTGCAGGCCGCCGCCCGGCGTGCGCCCGGTGGGATCGAGGTGGGGCCAGTCGCCTTCGAGACGGATGTTGACGTTGTCGAGCGCCGGCAGCTTGGCGCTGGCCGCGGTGGTGCTCGAGCCTCCGGACGCACCTGAATCGTCGCCGCTCGACCCGCAGGCGGCGAGGATCGTCGCCGCGGCCAGGAGCACGACGGCGAACCTCCCGGCCAAGTGTCGCGGGTTCGCCGCAGTGGCTTGGGTGAGCATGAGTCTCGAGTCCCCCCTCCGACATCTCGGCCCTTGCCGAGTGTCTATGAACGTTTGTTCATAACGGATCGTAAGTGGTAAGGTTCCCGAGAGCAAGAAAGAATCTTTCGCTTGATCACCGAGCGGTGAGGTGGGGCACTCGAGACGTGAGGTCGAGAGATGGTTGGCAGCGCCGGTAGAGACGGGCTCATCGCTCGCGCGACGGAACGACCGCGCTCGCCCGCGACCGAACGGGTGCAACGGGCCGGGCTCGATCTGTTCTCCGAGGTCGGTTTCCTGGCCACGACCATCCGCGACATCACCGGCTCGTGCGGCATCACCGCGGCCGCGTTCTACAACCACTTCGAGTCGAAGGAATCGCTCCTCTACGCCTTGGTCGACGAGGCCAACACCCGGCTCGAGAGCCACTTCGAGGACCTCGACCTCACCGGCGTCCCGGTCGGCGCCGCCCTCGACAGCCTGGTGCGGGCCCTGGTCGTGTTTAACCTGACCTCGCCCAAGGAGGCGCGGGTGGCCAACCGCGAGTACGGCTTCCTCCAGGGGCCGCTGCGCGACGAGGTCGTCGAGCACCGGCGCCACGTGCGGTCGCTGTTCGAGGACGTGCTGGCGCGCCGCGAGGTGCCGCGTGGGTTGCTCGCCGGCACCGCCGTCGACGCCGACGCCGACACCGAACCCCGGCTGCTGGCCATCTCGATCATCAACCTGAGCATCGCCTCGTCGGAGTGGTACCGGCCCGGGGGCCGGCTCTCGGTCGACGAGGTCGCCGAGACGTACTGCCGCCTGGCCCGCCGCATGGCCGGGCTCGACGGCTCCCCCACCGGGGCTAAGTCGCCGTCCACCCGCCGTCGACGGTGAGCACCTGACCGGTCATGAAGCTGCTGGCGTCGCTGCAGAGGAAGAGCAGCGGCCCATCGAGCTCCTCGGGGCGACCCGTCCGTCCCATCGGCGTCTTGCGCTCCACGAACTGCATGGCCCGTTCGTCGCCGAAGAGCTCCGTCGTCATCTCCGACTGGAACCAGCCCGGCGCCAGGGCGTTCACCCGAACCCCCTTCCTGGCCCACTGCGCGGCCAGCTCGCGCGTGAGCTGCACCACCGCGCCCTTCGACGCGGCGTAGGCCGCCTGGGGCATCTGGCCGATGCCGACGAGCCCGAGCACCGAGGCCACGTTGACGATGACACCGCCACGCGCGGACGCGGTCATCACCCGGCCGGCCTCGCGTGCGAGCGAGAACGAACCCCTGGCGTTGACGGCCAGCACGCGATCGAATTCGTCGTCGCTCTCGTCGAAGGCCGGGGCCACGTTGGTGACGGCGGCGTTGTTCACCACGACGTCGAGCCGGCCGAAGACCGAGCACGCCACCTCGACCAACTGCGCCGCGGCCCCAGGCTCGGCCACGTCGATGCGCACGGCGTGGGCGCTGGCCAGCGTCCCCGCCAGCTCGTCGAGCAGGTCCTGGCGGCGGGCGGCCACGACCACCGACGCGCCCGCCCGGGACAACACCTGGGCGAACCGGCGCCCCAAGCCCGAGCTGGCGCCGGTGACGATGGCGACCCGGCCGTCGAGCCGGAAGTCGGGCAATTCAACCGGCACCGTTGGCTCCTTCGAGCTGGCGGAGGATCTCGTGCTTCTGGACCTTGCCCGAAGCGGTCATCGGCAGGGCGGGGAGCAACTCCAGCCGTTCGGGGAGCTTGTAGGTGGCCAAGCCCGTGGCCCGGAGGCGGGCGACCATGGTCTCGAAGTCGAGGCTCGTCCCCGGCCGGGTGACCACGCAGGCGCACATGCGCTCGCCCAGGCGTTCGTCGGGGATGCCGACCACCGCCACCCGGTCGACCTCGGGGAACTGCAGCAGCAGCTCCTCGATCTCCATGGGGGCGATGTTGATGCCGCCCCGGATGATGATCTCCTTCTTCCGGCCCACGACGGTGAGGTAGCCGCGGTCGTCGATCACGGCCAAGTCGCCCGAACGGACCCAACCATCGGCGGTGAAGGTCGCTTGGGTGCGCTCGGGGTCGTCGAAGAAACCCAGGCAGGTGTTGGGGCCCCGGGTGTAGATCTCCCCCGGTTGGCCAGGCCCGCAAGGTTCGCCGTCCTCGCCGACGGTCATGACCTCGACGTGCGACATGGCGATGCCATCGGTGCCAACCCGGGCATCGGGCGGCGAGTCGTTGCGGTTCCACGTACCGACCAGCACCTCGGTCGAGCCGTAGAGCCGCAGGACGTTGATGCCGACGCGGGCCGCGGACTCGACCAGCTCGGCCGGGACGGGCGCGCCGCCACAGCCGAACGTGCGCATCGTCGGCAGGGTCGAGCCCGTGTCGTGGGCCAGCTCGGTCAGCTCCTTGAGGAACGTGGTCGCGGCCAACGTGTAGGAGCAGTCGTGGTCCTCGATCAGGCCGACGGCCACCGACGCATCCCACGCGTCCTGGAGGACGAGGGTGAGGCCGTGGTAGAGCGCGAACCGCAACCCGTAGTTGAAGCCCGTCGAGTGGCCGACGGGCGACGGCATCCAGACCACGTCGTCGGGCGTCAGCCCGAGGTCGGCGTAGGCGACCCTGACGCTGAAGTTGGTGGTCTGCTCGCTGTGCATGATCGCCTTGGGCGTGGCTTCCGTTCCCGACGTGAAGATGAGCTCGGAGATGGCGGCGGCATCGGGAGCGAGGGCCGGCAAGCGCCCGCCGTCGGCATCGACGGCGTCTTCGAAGGACACGTCGCCGCCGGGCCCGCCGACCACGACGTGGTGCGGGTCGAGCCCCGTCGACGCCCGCAGCCCGGCCACCATGGCGCAGTAGTCGAATCCCCGGTGGGTCGAAGGGGTGAGGACCGCGGCCGGCGTTGCCGTGGTCCAGATGTGGCTGAGCTCCTTGTGGCGGTAGTTCGGCAGCAGCGGGTTGATGACGGCGCCGATGCGCTGGCACGCCACCGCCGCCACCGCGGCTTCGTAGACGTTGGGGAGCTGGATCGATACCACGTCGCCCGTGGCGACGCCGGCGCCGAGCAGGTGGCCGGCGAGGCGTTCGGCGTGGTCGGCCAGTTGCCCGTAGGTGTGCGAGCGCGCGCCGGCGTCGTCGACCACCGCGACGCGGTCGGCATCGGCATCGGCGTGGGCCCGCACGCGACCGGCGAGGGTCGTCTCGTCCCAGAACCCCGCCCGGGCGTAGGCCGACCGGCGGTCGTCGGTGGTCACGACGTCACGCATACTCGTCACTCCCTCTGCCGGGCCGGTCACGGCTCGCCATATCGCGATCCTGGGCGGCGGATCACCACCTCGTCGACGACCGAGTTCGGGCCCAGCCGCAGCAGCAGCCTGGCCACCTCGCCCAGATCGGCAGGGTCGATCATCGACGCCCTGACATCGTCGTCGGTGACCCAGCCGGTCATCGGCGTGTCGACAAACCCGGGACACAGCGCACAGGCGCGGATGCCGGATTCGGCCAGGTCGTCGTTC
This sequence comes from Actinomycetota bacterium, assembly GCA_034668185.1. GTDB lineage: Bacteria > Actinomycetota > Acidimicrobiia > Acidimicrobiales > CADCTF01 > DATLED01. The sequence goes on along the minus strand of JAXDPV010000029.1, from coordinate 41,537 downwards.
AGTGATCTGGCCAGCGACCTGACCGCGGCCTTGGTGGCGGAGTAGACGGCAAAGCCAGGGGTCGGCGTGGCGCCGGCGATCGAGGCCACCAGCACGACGAGGGCCCGGCCGTGCTCGTCGGCCGCCTTGCGCAGCCACGGCATCGACTCGCGCAACACGTCGAGGGGCGCGGCCACGTTGACGGCCAGCATCCGGCCGACGTCGTCGGGCCGGATGGCTTCGAGGTCGGTGGGCCGGCCGTACCCGGCCGACAGGCACAGGACGTCGAGCCGGCCGAACCGGTCGACGTGGCTCTCGACGAGCGCCCTGATGCTCTCGGGCTCGGTGACGTCGGCGGCTACGGCATGGATGTCGCGGGCCGTCCCCCGTTGGATGCGCGCCCGCGCCTCCTCGAGGCGCCCGGGGTCGCGGGCGGCGATGGTGACGTCGTGGCCCTCGGCCGCGAGGACGGAGGCGAGGGCGAGGCCGATCCCGCTCGAACCCCCGGTGACGAGCGCGGCGCGTGCGACAGTCATCGGCCGGCGGTGAGGACGAGGGCCGAACCGTCCATCAGGGCCCCCGAGGTGCAGACGACCACGTCGTGCTTGGGCGCTTGGCGCTCGCCGGCGCGTCCCTGCACCTGGAGCACGGCCTCGGCGATGGTGTTCATGCCGTGGAGGTAGCCCTCCGACAACAGCCCGCCGTGGGTGTTCACCGGCAGCCGGCCGGTGAGCGCGGTGTTCCCTTCCCGCACGAACGAACCCGATGCGCCCCGCTCGCACAGGCCCAGGCCCTCCAGCCCCATGAGCACGGTGCTGGAGAAGCAGTCGTAGATCTCGGCCACGTCGACGTCGGCCGGCGTGACCCCGGCGTTGCCGAAGAGCTCGTCGCGCAACAGGCTCGTGTAGTTGCGGCTGTAGTCGTCCCACAGGAGATGGTCGCCGATGTCGAGCCCCGACCTGGGGCCCGCCCGGTAACTGCTCGATGCGACGACGGCGGGCGCGTTGGCCAGGTCGGCGGCCCGTTCCATGGTCGTGACCAGCACCGCGCAGGCCCCGTCGACCTCGGCGGTGCAGTCGGAGAAGCGGAAGGGCTCGACCACGAACGGTTCCTCGATGTAGCCGGCCAGGTCGAGGGGCTGGCGGCGGATGGCCCGCTCGTTGCGGCCGGCGTGTTCCCGTTGGGCGATGGCCACCGCGGCCAAGTCGAGGCTGTCCTGGCGGGTCTCGATGAGGAAGCGGCGGGCCCACATGCCCACGTACATCATGTAGGCGTCGTAGCCGATCGGGTAGCGGTACTGCGCGCCCATCCCCTTGAACTCCATCGTGCCGACGCGCGGCCCCGACCGCCCGTTCATGGCCCGGAAGACGAGGACGGCGTTGGCCGCCCCTGCCTCCACCGCCTGGGTCGCCAGGCCCACGAGGTAGGACGGCGCCTGCCCGCCGAGGTCGAGGTCGAGGGCCACCCGCAACTGCGGGATGGCGAGGGTGGTGGCCACCGCCTGGCACGGCACCGAGTCCTTCATCACCTGGAAGCTGACGATGCCGTCGACGTCGCCGACGGACATCCCGGCGTCGGCGATGGCGGCGGCGCACGCCTCTCGGGCGAGGGACAAGACGCTGCGATCCGACTTCCGCGAGAACGGCGAGTAGCCGACGCCGACGACGGCCGCTCGGCGGGGGCTGGCCACGCTCATCGTCCCTCGGCGGCGAAGCGGACTTCGGTCCAGTCGGCGTGGTCGACGTAGGTCGCGGCCAAGGCCAGGCCGTCCCGGAGCGCGGGGTCGCCGTCGATGCGGGCCACCATGCGGCACCCCTCCTCGAGGGTGATCGTACCGATGGTGTACGGCACCTCGGCCGCGGCCGACGGCGTCAACGGCACGTGGACCACGACCCACGAGTAGAGGGTGCCCGAGCCGGTCGCCTCGGTCGTGTCGTGGCCAAGGGCCCCGCAGTACGGGCAGCCCGGCATCGGCGGGAACCGCACGCGACCGCAGGCGTTGCAGCGTTGGAGCTCGAGACGGTGCTCCTTGACGGCGGCCCAGAAGGCCGCGCTCTCCTCGTCGGGTTGGGGCGCCACTAGAGCACCCGCCCGATCCGCGCGCCCTCGAGGGTGGCGTGCATGAGGCGCCTCGGCGCCAGCGCGTCGCCGACCAGGTGGACCTCGGGTACGCCGCCTGCGAGCTCGGCGGCCAGGCCGTCGTCGGCCACGAGTCCGCACGCCAGCACGACGGTGGCGTCGGCCACCGTTCGTCGCTCGCGGGCGAAGGTGTGCAGCACCTCGGCTCCCCCACCGGCAACCCGCACGAGCCGGTGGCAGAGCGACACCGTCACCTTCTTGGCGTGGAGCCGCTGGAGCAGGGCGAGGCGGGTGCCGTCCTCGGCGCCGGACGCGAAGTCGACGTGCTCGCTCACGTACTCGACCTCGCACCCTTGGTCGGCGAGGAACTCGGCGATGGTCGCCCCGCCGATGTGGTTGTCGAGGCCGCCGACGACGAGGGCGCGGGGCCCGACGTCGGCCGTTCCCGCGAGCACGTCGAGGCCCGAGACCACGTTGGGCTGGTCGATCCCGTCGACCGATGGCCGGAGGGCCAGGCCGCCGGTCGCCACGACCACCGCGTCGGGCGCGAACTCGACGAGCTCGGCCGCGGTCACGCGGTTGCCGAGCATCAGCTCGACCTCGAGGCGGCGCAGCTCGTCGTCGAAGTAGGCCGAGTGGTCGCGCAGGTTGCGGCGGTTGGGGTCGCGGGCGAGCACGCGGATCGTTCCACCGATCTCGCGATGGTCGTCGGCGAGGTACACCCGGTGGCCGCGCAGGGCTGCGACCCGCGCCGCCTCCATCCCCGCGGGCCCGGCCCCGACCACGACCACCGTCTTGGCGACGGTGGCGGGCACGATGTCCATCTCGGCCTCGCGTGCGGCCGAGGCGTTGACCGCGCACGTCATCGGCGAGCGGTGGGGCCCGATGTAATGGCACTCGGACATGCCGAGGCACATGCGGATGGCGCCCGACCGGCCCGACCGCACCTTGTTGGGCAGCTCGGGGTCGGCGATCAGCGCCCGCACCATGCCGACGAGGTCGGCGGCCCCGTCGGCCAGCAGGCCTTCGGCGATGGACGCGTCGACCACCCGGCCGGTGACGATGACGGGCACATCGACCGCCCGGCGCACCGCGGCCGAGGCCGGCGCGTTGAACGCCGGCTCGGTGTACCACGGGCTGACATAGGCCCGCTCGGGCCCGTCGCCGAAGCCGGCGTAGTTGCCTCCCGAGACGCTGATGTAGGCCACGTGGGGGCCGACGATGCGGGCGATCTCGACGAGCTCGTCGACGGTGATGCCCCGGTTGTCGCCATCGCCGTCGACGCCGATGCGCACGCCGATCGGGTAGTCGGCCCCGACCAGGTCGCGGGCGGCGTCGACGATCTCGAGGAGGAACCGGGTGCGGTTCTCCCGGCTGCCGCCCCACCGGTCTTCGCGTTGGTTGAAGTACGGCGACAGGAACTCGTTGACGAGGTAGCCGTGGGCGCCGTGGATCTCGGCGGCGTCGACGCCGGCCTCCTTGACCCGGCGGATGCCGTGGGCGAAGGCGACGATCACCTCCTCGATCTCGGCCTCGGTGAGGGCGTGGGGGACGATGGCGTCGTAGGGATCGGCGACCGGCGACGGTGCGATCGCCGGCGAGATGCGCTGGGCGTGGGGGGCAGCGCCGAGGTGGTACACCTGGGCGAAGCACTTGGCCCCGCCCTCGTGGACGACGTCGGCCCGCTTCTGCATGTACGGAACCGCGATGGCGTCGTAGTGGGCGATGCCCGCGCTGGTGACCGGCGAAGGCGACCGCTCGTCCCAGTCGGGCGCGGTGCGTTCCGGGGCGGGGCCGACGGCGTAGTTGTAGACGCCGAGGCTGCCGTGCAGGCCCATGAGGCCGACGCCGCCCTCGGCCCGCTCCTTGAGGTAGCGGAGGTCGCGCGCCTCGCCGAGGGCAGTGCCGTGGGTGGTGTTGACGATGCGGTTCTTGACGGTGAACCCGCCGATGTCGAGGGGTTCGAACAGCCGGCGGAACCCGGGGGCGGCGGCGGGGGCGGTCACGCCGCCAGGTCGCGGAGGCGGGCGACCGCGCCTTCGAGCTCGTCGACGGTGGTGGCCAACTGGCGGAGGGGGACGTGGACGCCGGTGGCGCCGCTGGCCGCGGCGGCGCGCATGGCCGACCCGAGGTCGTCGGTGACGGGGAGGGGCACGCGGATGCCGATGGTGTCGCCGGCGCGGCCGGCCTCGGCGGCCAGCTTCTGCAGCGCGTCGGACGCGGCCCGCAACTCGTCGTCGGGTGGGCACCGGATCGGGAGCCAACCCGCGCCCGACCGCGCCACCCGCTGCAGGGTGGCGTCGGCGCTCGTCCCCGCGAACCACACCGGCACGTCGCCGCCGGGCGGGGTGGGCGCGCAGCACACGCCGTCGAAGTCGACGGTGTCGCCGTGGAACGACGCCGGGCCGCCGCGCCAGAGGGCGCGGCACGCGGCGATCGTCTCGTCGAGGCGCTTGGCCTTGCCCTCGATCGGGACGCCGGCGGCGGCGAACTCCTCGACCTGCCACCCGGTGCCGACGCCGAGGTCGAGGCGGCCCCGGCAGAGGGTGGCCAACGTCGCCACCATCTTGGCCAGCACCACCGCGGGGCGGAGGGGCGCGACGAGGATGCCGGTGGTGAGGCGGATGCGTTCGGTCGTCGCCGCCATCGAGGCCAGCACGACGAGTGGGTCGGGGTAGGGCTCGTCGGCGGGATAGCCGAGCGCGCCGCCCAGGGCCTCGTGCCCGGTGGGCTTGGTGGCCAGCACCACGTGGTCGGCCACGACGACGTAGTCGACGCCGCCCCGGTCGAGCACCTGGGCGACCTCGGTCAGCCGACCCAGGTCCGCGCCGACGAGCTCGTTGGCGTGGGTGAGGAAGACCCCGACGGCGAGGGTCATCGGCCGGTGAAGTTCGGGCGCCGCTTCTCCGAGAACGCCAGCAGCCCCTCGGCGGCGTCTTCCGACGTGAGGCAGTACTCGGTGTTCCAGTCGCGCTCGACGGTGAGGCCGGCGTCGACGGTGAGCTCGTCGGCCCAGATGCGGGTCATGACCGCCTTGGCGTTGGCCAGCGCGAGCGGGCTCTTCTGGGCGAATTGCCGGGCGAGCTCGAGGCCGGTGGCGGTGAGCTCTTCGTCGGTGACGACCCGGCTCACCAACCCCCAGTCGGCGGCTTCTCTCGCATCCAGGAAGCGGCCGGTGAAGACCAGCTCGGTCGCCCGTTGGAGGCCGACGATGCGGGGCAGCAGGGTGAGCACGCCGCCCCCGCCCATCTGGCCGAAGTTGAGGTGGCCGTCGCCGATGCGGGCGCTCTCGGCGGCGATGGCGAAGTCGCAGTTGAGCAGCAACTCGAGCCCGCCGGCGGCGGTGACGCCGTTGACCAGGGCGATGGCCGGCACCCGCAGCTTGCGCAGGCGGCCGAAGGTCGCGTGCAGCTCTTCGACGAAGGCCGGGAACTGCACCGGGTCCTTCTGGAGGGTGACGTAGTTCTTGAGGTCGCCGCCGGCGCTGAACGCCCTGCCGCTTCCCGTGATGAGCACGGCCCTGACCTGGTCGTCCTCGTCGATCTCGTCGAGGGCGTGGCCGAGGGCCCGCAGCATCTCCCAACTGATGGCGTTGAGCTCGTCCGGGCGGTTGAGGGTGACCTGGGCCACGGCGCCCGATTCGCCGGGGATCGGCTTGCACTCGAGGAGCACGACGTCGCCGGCCACCCCGTGCTCAGCGATCTTCTGCCTCATCCCCGCTCCGCTCCGTTTTCATCTATGAACGTTTGTTCATACAGACAGTAAGGAAAGCGCCGGGATTCCGCAAGCGCCGGTTGGGACGAGGTCGGGACCCCAGCCCCTGACGCCCGGGACAGGCCAGGTCGTACAACTCGACCATGACCACTGTCCCCACAACCACCGTCATGGCGCCGAAGACCGAGACGATCCGTCTCCTCTGCGCCGCCCTCGCTGCCGTGGTGATCGTCGACACCATCACCGTCCGTGCCCCCGGGCTCGGCCTGATGGCCGTGCCCTTCATCGTCGCCGCCGTGTTCCTGCGGCGGGCGAGCTGGCCGGCATCCATCGCGTTGACCCTCTGGTCCGCGCTCTACACCGTCGTCGGGGTGAACTATGCCGTCTCCAACGGGTTCCACGCCGGTTGGGGCGACCTGCTCTTCGCATATCCGGGCACGGTCATGGCCGTCGCCATCATCGGCCTGGTCGTCCGACATCTGGTGCAAAACGCCCACGCCTCGCGGTGAAACTCCGGCGTCCGTATCCTGGGTCCGTGGCCGGGGGCCTACGCCCACCTGCAGTCGTCGCCGCCTTCGTGGCCGGCGCGGTCGGTGCCGGGCTATTGCACTACGCGCTGACGAGCGACGTCCCCAATCCTTACGCCGGCAACCACCTGACGATCGCGGTCACCTCGACGGCCGTCGGCGTGTGGGTGGCGTGGCGGCGGCCCGACCATCCGCTCGGTTGGGTGCTGATGGTGGCGGGCGGGGCCGCAGCCCTGGAGTTCGCCCTTCAACCCTTGATCGTCGAAGCGATGATGCACGGGTGGCCGGTGTGGTCGCTGCAGGCCGCGGCCGCGCTGGCGCCTTCGTACCAAGTGGCCCGGGCGGCGCTGGTGCTGGCGGCGCCGTCGGTCGTCCCCGACGGTTGGCCCCGCGGCCTTCGCCGGTGGGTGCTGTGGGCCGGCATCGCGGGCACGGCCGCCTTCCTCTTCGGCGAGGAGTTCGTCGGCTTGTCCCGGCCGATCGAAGGCTTCGGCCAACCGCCCTCGACCCATTGGGCGATCGGGGCCCAGCGGTTCGGCGCGTGGGGCGGCAAGCTCACGTGGATCGCCAGCGTGGGCGCGGTCATCGGCTTGATGATCGTCGTCGCCCGCGGGGGCGAGAAGGTGCGGCGCCAGCAGCGTTGGTTCCTCGCCGGCGCCGCCCTGCTGGCGGTGCCCGGCCTGCTCGCCACCGCCCACGACGTCATCCCGCCGATCGCCTCCGATGCGATGTTCGACCGGCTCGAGCAGGTGGGCAGCGCGCTCCTCCCGATCCTGTTGCTGGTGGCGGTCGTCCACGACCGGATGCTCGACATCGCCGTGGTCGTTCGCCGGGCCGTCGTCTACCTGCTGTTGACCGTGGCCGCCGCCGGTGTCTACGTGGCGGTGGTCGGCGTGGCGTGGGTCGTGGCCGGCGGCCACACCGGCCTCGTCCCGCTGATCGGCACGGGCGCGGTCGCGCTTGCGGTCCAGCCGTTGCGGTCGGTGGCCCAACGTTGGGTGTCCCGACGGGTGTACGGCGGGCGGGACGAGCCCTACCTCGTGCTGGCCCGGCTCGGCCGGCGGTTGGCGGCCGTGCCCGGCACCCAGGAGGCGTTGCCCGCGCTGGTCGCCGGCATCGCCGACGGGCTGCGCCTTCCCTACGTCGCCGTCGAGATCGACCTGGCCGACGCCGGCGACTCCTTGGTCGTGGCCGCCACCGGTGACCCGACGCTGGCCGCGGCCAGCGAGTCGTTCCCCCTGGGCTTCGCCGGCGAGGAGATCGGCCGCCTGCGGGTGGCCCGGCGGACACCGGGCGAAGCGTTCCCGGCGCGCGAGCGCGACCTGCTCGGCGACTTGGCGAAGCACGCCGGCATCGTGGCCCACGACGCCAGGCTCGCGGCCGACCTCCGGCGCTCGCGGCTCGACCTCGTCGTCGCCCGTGAGGAAGAACGGCGCCGGCTTCGTGGCGACCTGCACGACGGCCTCGGCCCCACGTTGGCGAGTGTGTCCCTCGGGTTGGAGGCGGCCGCGGCCCGCTTGCACGACGGCGAGCTCGTCGACCTGCTGGTCGAGCTCAACGGTGCGCTGCGGGAGGCGATGCAGGACATCAGGCGGCTCGTGTACGGGCTGCGGCCCCCGGCCCTCGACGAGCTCGGCCTGGTGCGGGCCATCGAGGCGTTCGCCAACGGGGTCGGCGGCCTCGATCCGGCGGTGGTCGTGAACAGCGGCGACCTGCCGCCGTTGCCGGCCGCGGTCGAGGTGGCGGCCTACCGGGTCACGGTCGAGGCCCTCAACAACGTACGCCGCCACGCCCGGGCGAGCCGGTGCTCGGTCGACGTCGACGTGCGGTCGGGCTCGCTCCACATCGCCGTGCGCGACGACGGCGTCGGCCTCGAGGGGCACGCGGCCGGCGTCGGTATCGTGTCGATGCGCCAGCGGGCGGCCGACCTCGGCGGGCGGCTGACGGTGGCCGACGTCGCCGGTGGCACCGAGGTGCGGCTCACGCTGCCGGTCGAGCCCGAGATCGCCGGTGTGGTGTCGGCGTGACCATCCGGGTGACGATCGCCGACGACCATGCCACCTTCGTCAAGACGCTGGCGGCCGTGCTCCGGTCGGCGGGCGTGCAGGTAATCGGCACCGCCGCCACCGGCGACGACGCCGTCCGCATCGCCCTCGACCTGCAACCCGACGTGGCCTTGATGGACGTCCACATGCCGGGCATCGACGGCATCGAGGCCACCGCCCGCCTCAGCGAGGCCGCGCCCCACGTGGCCGTGGTCGTGCTCACGATGTTCGACGACGACGACTCGGTGTTCGCGGCCATGCAGGCCGGCGCCCGCGGCTACCTCGTCAAGGGCGCGCCGACCGACGAGATCAAGCGGGCCGTCGAAGCCGCCGCCCGGGGCGAGGCCATCTTCGGCGCCGCCGTCGCCCGCCGCCTCCGTGAGTTCTTCACCCGCCGAGCCACGGCCTCGGCCTCGGCCTCGACCTTGTCCGACGGCATCGTCGCCTTCCCCGCCTTGACCACCCGCGAGTTCGACGTCCTCGACCAACTGGCCGCCGGCCGCGACAACGCCGACATCGCCGCCCGCCTCTTCCTCAGCCAGAAGACGGTCCGCAACTACGTCTCGTCGGTCTTCACCAAGCTCCAGGTCGCAGGTCGCTCCGAGGCCATCGTCAAGGCCAGGGACGCCGGCCTCGGCCGAACTCCCTGACGCCAGGCGCGACTGTGGCCAACCGCCTGGGCCTGGGCCCGGACGGTTGGCCACGAGTGCGTGGACCTGCTGGTCGGCCTAGACGTGGCCTCGCAGGCGATCGGCGCAGTGGATGAAGTCGTCTTCACGGCGACGGTGGGTTGCGCCCACGGCACCGAAGCCGAGACCGAGCAGGCCGAGCGCAGTCACCAGCATCGGGGCCAGCGACGAGGCTCCGGTGAAGGCCAGGCCGGCGCCGCGGGTGATCTCGGCCCCGAGGACCTCGGTCGGGCGACCGAGGGTGACGCCGGCAACGGTCGTCCCGCCGCCACCTCCGCAGGTGCCGCTGGCCGGCATGACCGAGCCGTCGGGGCAGGTGTTGGTGGTCGGGCACTGACCGCTGGTCGGCATCGTCGAGCCGTCAGGGCACTTGTTGGTCGGGCACTGACCGCTCGTCGGCATCGTCGAGCCGTCGGGGCACTTGTTCGACGGGCACTTGCCGTTGGCCGGCAACGTCGAGCCGTCCGGGCACTTGTTCCCCGGGCACTTGCCGTTGGCCGGGATGGTCGAGCCGTCGGGGCACTTGGGCGTCGGGCACTTGCCGCTGGCCGGGAGGGTCGAGCCGTCGGGGCACGTGGGTGTCTGCGGCGTGCAGGGGGTGTGGGCCGGGTTGCCCTTGCCGACGCCGTTGTTGCCGCCGTTCGGCTGGCCCTTGACGTCGCACTCGTAGCCCGAGTTGGCGTCGCTGCCGTTCTTGTACTGCCCCGGGGGGTTCTTGTCGTCGGCGTTGCCGACGCACCCGGCGCACGGCCGGCCGGTGGCGTTGCCGCCGCCGCTGCCGTTGGCCGAATCGGCACCGCAGTTGTGGTGGTAGTCGTTGTTCGTGCCGTCGGTGTTGGCGCCGTTGCCCGATGCGCTCTTCCCGCTCGGGTCGCCGTCGCAGACCTGGTCACTCGAGGACTTCGAGGTGGAGGTCGCGGCCTGGGACTGGGTGTCCGCCGCCGAGGCGCTGGCGGTGGGGCTTGTGTCCGCCGCCGCCGTGCCGCCATCCTTGTTGTGGCCGGGCGCCGCCGTCGACTTACCGGCGGTCCCGTCCTTGGGCGCCGCGGCTGCGATACCCACCATGGACAGCAGGGCGAAAAAAATCGCTAAAGCTGCGAGCCCGCCCCGTCGATACCGAGATTGAACCATTGTCTCCCCGTCCCGTTATTGCTGCGTGACGAGAGAGTGCCACCACTTAGCGTGAGATACAAGTCCTAGCTTTGCTACGCACCGCGTCAGCACACCCCGTGGACCATGTACCCAGGTGGAGGTGATGGGAATCGAACCCACGGCCTCGACATTGCGAACGTCGCGCTCTACCAACTGAGCCACACCCCCGAAGGAGCGTTCAGGATACCCCAGCGGGTCCTGCGGCCTCACCCGTGCGGAAGGCGTCGAGGGCGCCTTGCAGGCGTGATTGGACGAGGGTGAGGGTGAGGTCGGAGCGGGTCCGCTCGAGGACCGCACGGAAGGCGTCGGTGGTGCGCCGCAACCCGCCGGTCAACGCGTCGGGGAAGTCGATGGTGACGAGTAGGTCGTAGACGTCGTCCATGGCCGACAACAAGCGCTCGGCGTCGGCCAGGTCGCCGGCCCGCAGCCGGTCGAGCAGGTAGCGCCGGAGCTCGGAGGCCGCCTCGGCCAGGCCGTTGAACCAGGCCGGCGGGGCCACGCCCACATCGGCGGCCGAGGGAAGGGCGGTGCCGGCGATCAGGGCCGCCACCAACACCGCCTCGGCATACTCCTTCTCGGCGTCGTGCAGGAAGCCGGCGAAGGCGACCGCCGGGAACGGACCCACCGCGGCCTGGGCCTCGGCCAGGGCCGAAGCCGCCTCGGACCGGCGATCGGAGGCAGCCGAGACATCGCCGCGATGAACGGCCCGGATCGACAACCCGCTCGAGCGGATCACCCGGCGGCACGCCGGCAGGCCGGCTTCACGAGCGGCGTGGGCCGAGGCCAACGAGGCCCGCAGCGGTTCGGAGAGCGCCGCCAGCTCGGCGGCCCGGCCCTCGGTCAGTTGGCCGAGCGCCGGTAGAGCAGCGCCGGCTCGGGCGAAGAAGCCGAAGGCGGCAGGAAACGCACCCGCATCTCCCGCTCGGCCGTCTGGTTCCGCAGCCAGATCAGCGCACCCACGTAGGAAGCGAACATCACGTCGACCAACACGTGGACCGCCCACAACACCCGCAGCGGCGGCAGCGCACCCAACACCAGCGAGCCACCCATGGCGACGAGCAGCCCGACGAACACGTCGCGCCGGCGCTTCACCGAACGGCGGTCGGTGGCCAGGCGCAGCGGGCCAGCGGAGACAGGAGCGACCGGCCCACGGCGCATCGGTACGACGACGCCACCAGGCACGTAGCCGGCGGCCCCGACGGGCGAGGTGCGGGCCAGGACACGGAGCTGACGGCGGAAGTCGGAGATCGAACCCGAGGGCCGGTGCTCGGAGCGAGCCCGGAGCAGCGGGGGAACGAAGTAGGCCGCCGCCGCTACCCAGATCACGATCAGCAAGACCACGCCCAAGACTCCTCGACCTCGCTTCTGTGCTCGGGAACGTAACGCCACCCACGGAAAGCCGGGTGGATGGTGGCTCCTGCTTAGTACGGCACCTGGGCCGCTCGCCACTTCTGCTTGCAAAAGCTAGCAGATCAGAAGGACGAGGTGCCAGACCCGTTGGTGTTGGGCTCCCGACGCCAGATGCCCGACCGGCCGCCGGTCTTCTCCCACAGGGCGACCTCGCCGATCGACATGGCCCGGTCGGTCGACTTGCACATGTCGTAGATCGTGAGCGCGGCCACGGAACAGGCCAGCAGCGCCTCCATCTCCACGCCGGTGCGGTCGACGGTGTCGACCACCGACTCGACCTCGATGAAGTCGTCGCCTAGGTGGAAGTTGACGTACACCGAGCCAATCGTCAATTGATGGCACAAAGGGATCAAGTCGGGCGTGCGCTTGGCCGCCTGGATGCCGGCGACCCGGGCCACGGCCAGCACGTCGCCCTTGGTCACGGCGTTCGACGCCACCATGGCGGTGGTGTCGGGCTGCATGAAGACCTTGCCCCTGGCGATGGCCCGCCGGTGGGTCGGCTCCTTCGGCGAAACGTCGACCATGCGGGCCCGGCCAAGCGGGTCGAGGTGGGTGAAGCCCCGGTCGGTCATCGAGCGGGCAGTCTACCGACTGACGCCTCCCGGCCCGGGACCGAGAGCAAGGCGGTAGCCGCGGCGGGGCACGGCGGCCACCGCCAGCCGCAGCCCAGAGAGCCGGCGCCGGAGTCGGGCCACGGTCACGTCGAGCACATGGGGGTCGCCGGCCGCCGACCCCCACACCCGGGCCATCAGCACCGGGCGGGGCACCACCGAGCCCGGTTGGTCGAGCAACACCGACAACAAGGACGCCTCCCGCGGCGTCAGGGTGACGCCGTCGCCTTCGCCCACCCGCACGACCACGCCTTGCAACGACACCTCCACCCCATCGACGTTCGACACCTGGCGGCGGCCGGCGAGCTCATCGGCGATCAACCGCACCAACAGCCCGATCCGACCGGTGGCCGGGTACAACGGCGAGCGCACACCGGCGGCGCGCGCCCCCTCGGCGCACACGGGCCCGATGCAGGCCGCGATCACACCGGAGGAGAACGACTCCAAGAGGGCCGAGTCGAGCCCGGCGTTCGAGGCGATGGCGAACAAGTTGGCCAACGACGGCTTGCTGGTGAACGTGACCGCCTGCACCCGCCCGTCGCAGGCGGCTTCGATCAGGCGGATGGCGGCCTGGTCGTCGTCCGGCCGGCGGTACCGGTAGATCGTGACCGGCACCACCTCCGCGCCCATCGAAGACAACGCGCCCACGAAGTCGTCGGCGTCGCTGCCGTGCAGTTGCACCGCGACCCTCCGGCCGGCCAACCCCGAAGGCAACGCCGCCAACGGAGCGACCAACTCGTCGAGGCGCTCGCCGGCGGCCTGGAACCCGACCGTCAGCCCCGCGGCCACACACGCGCTCGCGGCCTTCGGCCCCCGGGCCGCGATTGTCGCGCCCGCCAGGGCCGACAGCAGCGCCCTGTCGAGGCCCCACGCCGAGGCCGACTCGATCCAGGCCCGCATACCGATAGCGGTGTTGGCCACGACGACGTCAGGAGGCGAGGCGATCAATGCCTCGGTGGCACGGAACAACCCTTCGTCGTCCGAGAGGTACTCGGTCACGATCGACGGCCCGTAGACCACGCTCGCCCCACGGCGTTCGAGCAGCTCGCCCTGCTCGGCGGCGCGCCGGTCGGCGGTGATACCGACGGTGAAGCCGACGAGCGACCGGGCGACGGGCACCCCAACCTTCTGCCACGCCGGTGTTTCGTGGCCGTTTCCGTATGGCATCAGGACGGCGAAACACTCACCTCCACCGCCGACCACTTGTACGAGGGCTGCCGGGAGTACGGGTCGACCGACGAGGTCGTCAGGCGGTTGGTGGCGGCGTCGTGCATCGGCAGGAAGACCTGGCCGGCCGACACCGTCGGGGTCACGAACGCATAGGCCCTGATCGTCGCCCGCGACGAGGCCACGACGACCACGTCGTTCGTCCTGATGCCGCGGGCCGAAGCGTCCTCGGGCGAGATCTGGACGTAGAGGCGACTCGGCGCCAGGCTGCGCAACAACGCCGACTTCGACGTCCTGGTCCCGGTGTGCCATTCGGCCGACGTCCCTCGACCGGTCAGGAGGACCAGCGGGAACCGGCGGGTCGTGGGCTCCCACACCGGCGACGGTGCCTCGAACACGAACCGGGCCCGCCCGTCGGCGTGGAAGAAGCGGCCGTCGGCGAACAGCCGGCGCTCGCCGGCCACAGCCTCAGCCGTCTCGCCCCCCGGCAACGGCCACTGCACCCCACCGGCGGCCGCGAGCGAGTCGTAGTCGCCCATGCCGCTCATGTCGCACGGCCGGCCCTCCGACAGCCGCTGGAGGATGGCGAACACCGCCTGCGGGCTCGTCCAATCCTCGAACAGGTCGGCGCAACCCCACGCCTCGGCCAGCCGCCCGACGATGGCGAAGTCGGTGAGCGCCTCCCCCGGCGGCTCGGCCACATGCCTGACCACGCCGACCCGCCGCTCGGAGTTGATGAAGGTGCCGTCCTTCTCGCCCCAGCCGGCGGCGGGCAGCAGGAGGTCGGCCACCAACGCCGTCTCGGTCGAGGTGTACATGTCCTGCACGACGAGGAAGTCGAGCCGCGAGAGCACGTCGGTCAGGTGGGTCTGGTTGGCCCACGAGTGCACGGGGTTGGTGGCGATCACCCACAAGCCGCGGATGCGGCCGGCGAGCACGCCCTCGACGATCTGGTCGTAGGCCAGGCTCGGCCGGTCGGGAACAAGGCTCGCGTCGATGCCGAGGATCGCGGCCACCTCGGCTCGGTCGGCGGGGTCGGTGAAGTCGCGCCCGCCCAGGAGGTTGGTGGTGTTGCTGAACAGCCGCGAGCCCATGGCATTGCACTGCCCGGTGATCGAGTTCGCGCCCGTGCCGGGGCGCCCGATGTTGCCGGTCAGCAGGGCGAGGTTGACGATCGCCTGGGCGGTCCGCACGCCCTCGTGGCTCTGGTTGACGCCCATGGTCCACCACAGCGACACCCGCTCGCCCCGGCCGATGCTGGCGGCGAAACGCTCGAGGGCCTCGACGGTGAGCCCGGTCTCGGCGGCCACCCGATCGGGCGTGAACCCAGCCACGTGGGCGGCGAAGGCCTCATAACCGTTGGTGTGGGCGGCAACGAAGCCGCCGTCGACCCAACCCCGCTCGATCAAGAGGTGGGCGAGGCCGTAGAAGAGGGTGAGGTCGGACTTCGGCTTCGGCGCGTAATGGGTGGTGGCCGCCGCGGCCGTCTCGGTCACCCGCGGGTCGACGACGATGACCTCGGGCCCGTGGGGGTTGCGGGCGATCCGCTCCCACAGGATGGGGTGGGCGACGCACAGGTTGGAGCCGACGAGGACGATGACGTCGGACTCCTCGAAGTCGGCGTAGGTGAAGGGCGGCGCGTCGAAGCCGAACGATTCCTTGTAGGCCACCACCGACGTCGCCATGCACTGGCGGGTGTTGCCGTCACCGTGGACGACGCCCATGCCGAACTTGGCGAACGCCCCGAGGAAGGCCATCTCCTCGGTCGGGATCTGGCCGGTGCTGACGAAGGCAACGGCGTCGCGACCATGGGCCTCCTGGATGGCCTTGAACCGCTCGGCGAAGGTGGCCGCGGCCGTCGACCAGTCGACCGGCTCGAGCGCGCCCCGGGCGTTGCGCAGCAACGGGGTGGTGGCGCGGTCGGGCGAACGCAATGGCGTCAGCGCCTCCCACCCTTTGGGGCAGGCCGTGCCGCGGTTGACCGGATAGGCCACCGTCGGCGTGAGGTTCACCGCTGTGCCGGCGCGCCGGTGGACGTCGAGCGAGCACCCGGTGGAGCAGAAGCCGCACACCGTGGACGTGACGGCGTCGGGCGCCAGGCGAGCGGGGACCTGACCGAGGCCGCCCGGCCCGCGGACGCGGCGGAGCTCGTCGGTCAACGCGCCGCCGGTTCGCCGGCGCGGCCGGATCAAGGAAGGCCGCCGGGCATGCGGGGCGAGGCCGCGGCCCGGAAGAAGTGCGAGCGCTCGATCAGCTCACCCGCGACCACCGCGGCCAACGCCACCGCCGCGATCGCGAACACGACCGGCGGTGCCATCCCCCCGTCGCGCGCCAGCACGACCGGCAGCACCACCCCGACGAGCCCAAGCGCGAACCGCCACCGCTGCTGGCCGGCGAGCTCGCCGGTCAGGAGCCTGGCCGTGCGGTGCAGGTCGGTGGCGGTGGCGGTCCCGGCCCGCAGGTGGCGGAGGGTCGAGAGCTCGACGGCCAGTTTGGCCACGCCGGCCGCGGCCACCACCAAGGCGAGCGGTCGGTCGAGCGCACCCACGGCCGCGGTCGTGGCCACCCCCGTCGCCCCGCCGCACCCCATCGGCGTGTGGGTGGACTTCGTGGGCGTCATCGGCAGCCGCCACCACACCCGGCCGGGGACGGCGGAGCTCATCGCCGAGCAGGCCACGCCCGCGACGCCGGCCACCGTGGTCGCGACCGCGAGACCGGAGGCGGCACCCACGCCAGTCAACCGGGCGGCCGCGGTCGCGATGGACAGGCCGGCGAAGGCCCCGAAGGCGACGATCTCCCGGCTGAGCCACGAATGCCGGAAGCCGATCACCGCCCGGTAACCAAGCGCCGGCCGGCCGAGGTGGAACACGCTGGCGCCGAGGGCGAGCAGGCCCATGGCCGCCACCACGACGGCGTTGAGCGGGCCGGCCACGCGGGCCGCGCCCGACACCTGCTCGACGGCCACCGCCCCCACCGCGAGCTGGGTGAGCACGAGCATCACCGCCAGCGGCGGGTGGGCGTGGGCCGGTCGCAGGGAGAAGTGGTCGGCGGCCTGCATGTCGACGGCGGCGGCCCGGCTGGTGCGGTACACGGTCGACGGGACGGTGATGGCCGAGGACGGCGCGCCGGCCACCAGACTCCCTCCGGCCTCGGCCGTGGCCACGAGCGCGGCGGTGTCGACGATGGCGATGCGAATGGCGCCGTTGGGGCACGCCTGCACGCACGCCGGCGCCTCGCCCGCCTCCAGGCGGCCCTTGCACATGTCGCACTTGCGGACGATGCCGCGGGCTTGGTTGAACTGCGGCACCTCGTACGGGCAGGTGAGGGTGCAGTAGCCGCAGCCGATGCACTGGTCGTCGAGGTGGTTGACGATCCCGGTGAGCGGGTCCTTCTCGTAGGCGTCGACCGGGCACCCCTGCAGGCACGCGGGCTCGACGCAGTGGTGGCACGCGGTCGTCACCGTCTGCTGCACCGGCGCCTCGGGCTTGCCCCCGTGGAGGAAGCCGACCGAGCGCCACGACTCGTCGTCGTCGAGGCCGTTCAGGCTGTGGCACGCGGTGACGCACGCCTTGCACCCGGTGCAGGCGTCGAGGTCGACCTCGAAGCCGTACTGCTGGCCAGGGCTCGGGAGGGTCAAGGGCACGAGGTCGCGGTACACCCGCTCGCCGTGGGGCAGGTCGTCGGCGTCGTGGCGCCGGGCGAACTCGTCGACCGCGGCCAGCGTCGTCACGGCACCGCCACCTCGACCGCGTCTCCCACGACCCGCACGGCATAGGTTGCGACCGCGACCTCGGGCTCGTCCAGGCACACGCCGGTCCGCAGGTCGAACGACTGCTTGTACATCGGCGAGGCCACCTTGGGCACGTCGCCGCGCGACCCGACAATCCCACGCGACAACACGTTGGCCCGGCTGAACGGGTCGAAGTTCGAGAGGGCCCACACCTCGCCGCGGGGCGACGTCCTGAACAGCGCGACCTGGTGGCCGCCGACGAGCACGCACGCACCCCGATCGAGCGGCAGGTCCTCGACGGCGCACGCCTCCACCCACCGCCCGCCGCCACCACCGTCATCGTCACCGTCGTTGAGGAACGTGCGGAACCGCGACAGCCGCACCGGGTCGTCGAGGGTGGCCTTCCACTCGCAGGCGTACGAAGCCACATGGGCGGCCATGTCGGCCTCGAGCTCGGCGGCGATGCCGAGGGCGTCGTCGATCACGACGGAACGCAGGTAGTCGATGCCGCCTTCGAGCTTGTTGAACCACGGGGCCGTCCGCTCGAGCCGGTCGGCGGTGCGGACGTAGAACATCAAGAAGCGGTCGAGGTACCGGATCAACGACTCGGTGTCGAGGTCGTCGGCCAGCAGGACGGCGTGCTGCGGCCGCATACCCCCGTTGCCGCAGACGTAGAGGTTCCATCCCCGCTCGGTGGCGATGATGCCGAAGTCCTTGCTCTGCGCTTCGGCGCACTCGCGCGTGCAACCGGAGACCGCCGACTTGAGCTTGTGCGGCGCCCGCAACCCGCGGTAGCGGAGCTCGAGCTGGATGGCCAACCTCGTCGAGTCCTGCACGCCGTAGCGGCACCAGGCCTGGCCGACGCACGACTTCACCGTGCGCAACGCCTTGCCGTAGGCATGGCCCGACTCCATGCCGGCTTCGATCAAGCGCTCCCAGATCGCCGGCAGCTGGTCGACCCGAGCGCCGAAGAGGTCGATGCGCTGGCCCCCGGTGATCTTGGAGTAGAGGCCGAAGTCCTTGGCGACCTGGCCGATGGCGATGAGCTGGTCGGGCGTGATCTCGCCGCCCGGCACCCGAGGGACGACGGAGTAGGTGCCGTCCCGCTGGAGGTTGGCGAGGAAGTGGTCATTGGTGTCCTGGAGGGACGCCTGCTCGCCGTCGAGGATGTAGCCCGCGCCGAGCGAGGCCAGGATCGACGCCACCGCCGGCTTGCACACCTCGCAGCCGAGCCCGGCGCCATGGCGGCCCAGGAGCTCGGCGAAGCTGCCGATGCGGTGGACCCGCACCAGGTCGAACAGCTCTTGGCGGCTATAGGCGAAGTGCTCGCAGATGCCGGCCCGGACCTCGACCCCGGCCTTGCGGAGTTCGGCATTGACGAGCTCGGTGACGAGGGGCGCGCAGCCACCGCAGCTCGAACCCGCGCGCGTCGCCTTCTTGACCGCGCCGGTGTCGGTGCACCCGCCGTCGGCCACTGCGGCGCAGATCGTCGCCTTGGACACGCCGTTGCACGAGCACACCGTGGCCGTCGCGGCCAAGCCCTCGACCCCGACCGTGACCGGCCCCCCACCGACGCCTTCGGGCAGGAGCAGCCGCGCCGGCTCGGCCGGCGTGGGCAGGTCGCCGCGCGCCATCTGCTCGAGCACCGTGTACTGCGAGGCGTCGCCGACGAGGACGCCGCCCACGACCCGCGTCCCCCCGTCGGCCAGCACGAGGCGCTTGTAGACCTTGGCCACCGGATCGTCGAAGGTGACGGCCTCGGTGCCCTCCCCCGAGCCGAAGGCGTCGCCGAAGCTGGCCACGTCGACGCCGAGGAGCTTGAGCTTGGCGTTGAGGTCGGCCCCGGCGAAGGTGGCCGTGCCCCCGAGCAGGCGGTCGGCCGCGACCCGGGCCATCTGGTAGCCGGGGGCGACCAGGCCCCACGTCCGCCCGAGGGCGAGGGCGCACTCGCCGATGGCGAGGACGGCCGGGTCGGACGTGCGGCAGGCCTCGTCGACCACGACGCCGCCCCGCTCGCCGACGTCGAGTCCGGCCTCCCTCGCCATTTCGTCGCGTGGCCTGATGCCGGCCGAGAACACCACGATGTCCACGTCGAGGTCGCCACCGTCGCCGGCGAAGCGCATACCTGCGACCGATCCGTCGGGCCCGGCCACGACGGCCTCGGTCTGGCACGACGTGTGCACGACCACGCCGAGCTCCTCGATGCGCCGCCGGAGGAGCGCGCCCCCGCCCTCGTCGATCTGGAGGGGCATGAGGCGGGGCGCGAACTCGACCACGTGGGTCTCGAGCCCGAGGAGGCGCAGCGCGTTGGCCGCCTCGAGGCCGAGGAGGCCACCGCCCACCACCGCACCCCGGTGGCAACGGCCGGCGTACTCCTTGATGGCGGCCAGGTCGGCGAGGGTGCGGTAGACGAAGCAGCCGGTGAGGTCGCGCCCCTCGATGGGCGGGACGAACGGGTACGAGCCGGTGGCCAGCACCAGGACGTCGTAGGGCTGCACGGCGCCAACGGCCGACCGCACCGTCCGGGCGGCGCGGTCGATGGCCACGACCCGATCACCGGCGTGCACGGCCAGGCCGGGAGTCTCGAAGAAGCCGGGGGCAACGAGCGATAGGTCAGCTGCCGAGGCCCCGGCGAAGTACGAGCTGAGCGCGACCCGGTCGTAGGCCAGGTCGGGCTCCTCGGCGAAGACGACGACGTCCCACTCGGCGGTCGCGCCCCGCTCGACCAACGTCTCCACGAACCGGTGGCCGACCATGCCGTGGCCGGCCACCACAACGGTCCGGCGGCCGTTCATGTCACGCCGCGACCGCGTCTTCGCCGAGCACGGCCAGCAAGCGCTCCTGGATCGTGCGGAAGGCGGGCTGGTCGACGACCGAGGCGCGGTCGCGAGGCCGGGCCAGGCCGACGTCGATGACCTCGCGTATCGAGGGCTGCGGCGGGTTGGCCATCACCACGATCCGGTCGGCGAGGAGGATGGCCTCGTCGATGCCGTGGGTCACCATGAGCACGGTCTCGGTGTCCGACTCGTTGCCCCAGAGCTCGATGAGCTGCTGTTGCAGCCGCGCCCTGGTGAGGGCGTCGAGGGCACCGAAGGGCTCGTCGAGCAGGAGGAGCTTGGGCCCGACGGCGAACGCCCGCGCCACCGCGGCCCGCTGGGCCATGCCGCCCGACACTTGTCCCGGCCGCTTCTCCCGGTGCTCCCACAGCCCGACGGCCGTGAGGTAGCGCTCGACCATCCCGTCGGCCCACGCCTTCGTCCGGTCGGGGCGGGCCGAGCGGACCGCTTCCCGCACGTTGGCCAGGAGCGAGAGACGGGGCAGCAACGAGTAGTTCTGGAACACCATCGCCCGCTCGGGCCCTGGCCCTTGCACGGCCACGCCGTCGACCAGCACGCGGCCCCGGTCGGCGGCCGTGAGCCCGGCGACGATGCCGAGCAGCGTCGACTTGCCGCAGCCGGAGTGGCCGATGAGCGAGACGAACTCGCCGCGAGCGACCTCGAGGTCGACGCCCCTGAGCACGTGCTGGGTCGACGAGCGCCGGCCGGTGAAGCTCTTGTGCAAACCCTCGATGCGCAACGTCACGCGACCACCTCCTCGATGGCGACCCGCTTGGCCAGGCGGAGGAAGGCGAAGTCGAGCACCACGCCGACACCCCCGATGAGGACGATGGCCGCGACCACGGCGGCCAGGTTCGAGGCGTTGTAGGAGTCCCACACGAAGAAGCCGATGCCCGAGCCGCCCGACAGCATCTCCACGGCCACGATCACCATCCAGGCCACGCCCATCGAGAGGCGCAGGCCGGTGACGATCGACGGCAGCGCGTTGGGCAACAGCACGTGGCGTAGGTAGGTGCGGCGGTCGAAGCGGAACACCTTGGCGACGTTGCGGTGGTCGCGCGGCACGGCGGCGGCTCCGGCGGCGGTGTTGATCACGATCGGCCAGAGGGCGGTGATGAGGATGACCGAGATCGACGCGTGGCCGGCGTCCTTCCACACCATCAGCCAGATCGGGAACCAGGCCAGCGGCGACACCGGCCTGAGGATCTGCACGACCGGGTTGACCGCCTGCCAGGCCCGGCGGCTGGCCCCGATGGCCAACCCGACGGGGATGCCGACGGCGGCCGCCAACCCGAACCCGCTGAGCACCCGACCGAGCGACGTCACCAGTTGGAGGCCGACGCCCTTGTCGTTGGGGCCGTGGTTGGCGAAGGGCGAGCGCAGAAGCCGGGCCAGCTCGCCGAAGCCTTCGGCCGGCGTGGGCAGGGCGGGGGCCCGCATGGCCACCAGCTGCCACAGGGCGATGGTGACGGCGGCACCGAGCAGGCCCCAGCCGATGGAGGCCGCGGGTGCCCGCCACGCGAGCCGGGGTGGGCGATCGGCGGCCACCGGTTCCGGCGGGGCGACCGGATGGCGCTCGAGGGCGATCGACGTCATGCCCGCTTCGCCTCCTCCACGACCTTCTTGGGGTCGAAGGTGACGCCGTCGAGCTTCACCGCGAACGGCGTCATGTCGTCGTCGGGCACGTCCACCCCTTCGGCCGCGGCCACCTTCTCGTAGAGGTCGCGGAGGATGATCTGGTCGGCGAAGGATGCATAGGGCGGCGCCTCCTTGAGCAGTCCGAGCCGCTGGTACTGGGCCATGAACCAGTAGGCGTGCGACCGGCGGGGCGCGTTGACCTTGCCGTCGCGGAAGAACGTCATCTGGTCGCCGGTGAAGGTCTTGGGCGGGAGGTTGGCCCCGAGGTCGTACTTGCCGAGCAGCCGGCCGCGAATGTCGTCGGGCGGGGCGTTGACGTAAGCGGCGCCGCCGATGGTCGTGGCCGCCTGCGAACGGTTGGCAGGGACGTCGAGCCACTTGCTGGCCTTCAGCACCGCGCCCATGACATCGGACAGCGCGTGCTCCTTGTCGGCGGCGAACTGCTCGTTGACCACCAGCGCCTTCTCCGGGTGGTGTTGCCACAGGTCTTGGGTGGCCAGGTGGGTGAACCCGATGCCTTGGGCCACCGCTACCGCGTTCCACGGCTCGCCGACGCAATAGCCGTCCATGTTGCCGACCGTCATGTTGGCGACCATCTGCGGCGGCGGCACCGGGATCACCTTCACGTCGGCGGTGTTGGCCCCCGTGGCCTTGAGCCAGTACCTGAGCCACGCGTCGTGGGTGCCGCCGGGGAACGTCATGGCCAGCGTCGGCGACTTCGACTCGAGGGCCGCCTTGGCCGCCTCCAAGTCGCCGTAGCCGACCGACGCGAAGTCCTTGTTGAGGGTGATGGCCTGGCCGTTGTTGTTAAGCACCATGGCGATCTTCAGGGCGGTGCCGGTGCCGCCGATGCCGGTGGCGAGGGAGAACGGCATCGAGAACAGGCAGTGGGCGGCGTCGATCTGGCCGTTGAGGAGGTTGTCGCGGGTCGCCGGCCACGACGCTTGCTTGAGCACCTCGACGTCGAGGCCGCGCTCGGCGAAGTAGCCAAGCTCCTTGGCCATCACGATCGACGCACAGTCGGTGAGGGCGATGAAGCCGAGCTTCACCTTGCGGGGTGGGCCCGAGCTGCTCGACTTCGCCGCCGCGGTCTTGGCCCCGGTCGTGCCCGGCCCGCAGGCGGCCAAGAGGCTGCCGACGGTGGGAAGCAGGAGGCCGGCGCCGACGCCCGCGAGGAACCGCCGGCGGTCGATCGGTGTGTCCATGGGCGCAACGTACGGGGGGCGTGCGTCCCGCCGGTTCCGATCGGGTCAACCGTTGATGACGGCTTTCGCACACCCGCCGGCCGGGCTTGTGCGAACGGCGTCAGGTCGGGTTCAGCCGCCGATCTGCGACATCGACCGGGGCGGCTTCACGAACGTGACCTGCCCGATCGAGTGCCCGGCCCATTTCCGCCCGACGTCGGCCTTGATGGCGTCGGCCAGCTCGTCGTCGGTCGCGTCGCCCCGCAGCAATGCCCGCAGGTCGGTTTCCTGCACCGCGAAGAGGCAGTTGCGGAACTCGCCCTCGGCCGTCAGCCGCACCCGGTCGCAGTTGCCGCAGAACGATCGGGTGACGCTGGCGATCACGCCGATCTCGCCCCCGCCGTCGAGGTAGCGGAAGCGTTCGGCGGGCTGGCCGCCCCGCTCGGGCAACGGCTCGATCGGGTACACGGAGTCGATCATCCGCACGATCTCGTCGGCGGTCACCACTGTCTCGGCCGACCATGCGCCCTGGGCGTCGAGCGGCATCCACTCGATGAAGCGGATGCCCACGCCTTCCTCCCGGCCGAAGCGGGCGAAGTCGAGGATCTCGTCGTCGTTGACGCCCCGCATCAACACGCAGTTGACCTTCACCGGCGAGAAGCCCACGGCCTTGGCCGCGGCGATCCCCTCGAGCACCTCGGCCAACCGGTCGCGCTTGGTCAGGGACAAGAAGCGCTCGCGCTGCAACGAGTCGAGCGAGACGTTGACCCGTTGCAAGCCCGCCCGCCGCAAGTCGGCGGCCACCAAGGCCAACGTGGCCCCGTTGGTCGTCATGGCCAGGTCGACACCCAGCGCCGCCAGCCGGGAGACCAGCACCGGCAGGTGCGACCGCACCGTCGGCTCGCCGCCGGTCAAGCGGATGCCGGTGAAGCCGAAGCGCTCGACGCACAGCCGGGCCACCCGCTCGATCTCCTCGAACGTCAGCAGCTCCTCACGGGGCAACCACGGCATACCTTCTTCCGGCATACAGTAGGTGCAGCGGAAGTTGCACCGGTCGGTCACCGAGATCCGCAGGTCGCGCACCACCCGGTCGAACGGGTCGACGAGGGCCTCGGGCATGGCCTCCAGACTACGCCAGCACGAGGACGTCGACTTCGCCGCCGACGGGCACGCCGTCGCCGTCGGGAACCAGCGCCAACGCATTGGCCAGGGCCATCGACCGCAGGAGGTTCGACCCCTGGCCTCCCGACGAACGCACGTGCAGGCGCCCGTCGTCACCGAACGAGGACGCCACCCGCACCAGGTGGAGCTTGCCGTCGGGCCGGCGGGGCAAGCCGTCGTCGACCACCGCCCGCACCGGCGAACGCCGGGGCGACGGGTACCCCATCATCTGGCGCAGCGCCGGCCGGGCGAACAGCTCGAACGACACCATCGACGACGCCGGATTGCCGGGCAGGCCGAAGACCGGCTTCTCCCCCACCATGCCGAAGGCCAGCGGCTTGGCCGGCTTGATGGCCACCTGCATCCACGCCAGGTCGCCGGCCAGGTCGGTGAGCACCTTCTTGACCTCGTCGAAGTCGCCCATGCTGACGCCGCCGGTCGTGACCAGCGCGTCGGTCGCGGCCAACCCCTCCTCGATGGCCTTGCGCACCGAGGTCTCGTCGTCGCGCACGATGCCGAGGTCGACGGCCTCGCACCCCGCCTCCCGCAACAGCGCGAGCAGCGTGTGCCGGTTGGAGTCGCGGATCTGGCCGGCCCGCAGCGGAGAACCGTCGTCGACGAGCTCGTCGCCGGTCGAGAGCACGCCGACGCGGGCGCGCGAGAACACCGGCACCTTGCGGTACCCGAGGCTGGCCAGGACGCCGAGGTGGCCGGGGCCCAACACGGTGAAGGCGGGGAACACCTCCTGGCCTGGCGACAGGTCTTCGCCCGCCGAACGCAGGTGGTTGCCGACCGGCACCGACTCGCTGACGACGACGTCGTCGCCTTCGGTCGACGTGAGCTCGACCATGACCACGGCGTCGGCGCCGTCGGGGATGGGCGCGCCCGTCATGATGCGGATGGCCTCTCCCTCGCCGACGAACAGGCCGGCCGGGTCGAGGCCCGCGGGCAAGGTGCCGACCACCCGCAACCGCACCGGCGCACCCGCGGTGTCGGAGGCCCGCACCGCGAAGCCGTCCATGGCGGTGTTGGCGAACGGGGGCACGGCCTCCTCGGCGGTCAACGGCACCGAGGTCACGCACCCGAGGGCGTCGTCGAGCGGGATGGCGACGGGCCGCAGCGGGCCGACCGAGGCGAGGATGCGGGCCTGGGCCGAGGAGAGCGAGATCAACGCAACCGCTCGCGCTCGACGACCTCGGCGAGGAAGTGGCCGAACTCGGGGGCGAGGTCGTCGCGCTCGAGCGCGAGCTGCACCACCGCCCGCAGGTAGTCGAGCTTGTTGCCGGTGTCGAAGCGGCCGCCGCTGAACGTCAGGCCGTAGACGCCGCCCTCGCCGGCGGTGATCCCGATGGCGTCGGTGAGCTGGAGCTCGCCGCCCGCGCCCGGCACCAACCGCTCGATCGCACCGAAGATGTCGGGGGTGAAGACGTAACGCCCGATCACCGCCAGGTTCGACGGCGCCTCGGCCGCGGCCGGCTTCTCAACCACCGACGTGACCTTCACCAGCGGCCCGTCGACCGGCGTGACCTCGGCGGCGCCGTAGGCCGAGATCTCCGTGGGACCGACCTCCATCAGCGCGATCACCGGGCGCTGCACCCGATCGAACGCGGCCAACATGCCGGCGAGCAACGGCGAGCGTTCGTGCATGAGGTCGTCGGGCAGCATCACCACGAAGGGCTCGTCGCCGACGTGGGCCCGGGCGACCGATACCGCGTGGCCGAGGCCCTTTGGCTCGCCCTGGCGGACGTAATGGATGTTGGCCATGTCGGTGATGGCCCGCACCTGCTTGAGCTGGTCGTGCTTGCCCTTGGCCTCGAGGTCGGCCTCGAGCTCGACGGCCCGGTCGAAGTGGTCCTCGATGGCCCGCTTGTTGCGGCCGGTGATGATGAGGATGTCCTCGATCCCGACCCGCACGGCTTCCTCGACGGCGTACTGGATGGCCGGCTTGTCGACGACCGGCAGCATCTCCTTCGACTGGGCCTTGGTGGCCGGCAGGAACCGGGTGCCGAGCCCGGCGGCGGGGATCACCGCCTTGCGCACCGCTTGGGCCATCGGCCTACGCCACTCCCTCTGCCGGCTTCGCCCGCTCGACCCGATTCTTCCCCATGCGCTTGGCCCGCAGGAGCGCGGCGTCGGCCGCCTTGAACATCTCGTCGGCGCTGCCGCCGTCGTGGGGGTGGCCGGCGATGCCGATCGAGACCGTGAGCGGGATGATCTTGGTGCCGTCGACCATCGGTTCGCGGGCCACCGCGGCCCGCACCCGCTCGGCGACCATGGCCGTCTCCTCGATGCCGGCCCGGGGCAGCAGCACGATGAACTCCTCGCCGCCCCAACGGGCCACGACGTCGATCTCCCTCGTGGCCTCCGAGAGGCGGCTGGCCAGCCAGATGAGGGCGGCGTCGCCGGTCGAGTGGTCGAAGCGGTCGTTCACCTGCTTGAAGTCGTCGATGTCGACGAGGATCACGCCGAAGGGCTCGTCGAACCGGCTGGCCTCCTTCACCGATTCCCTGGCCCGGAACTCGAACTCCCGCCGGTTCCAGAGGCCGGTGGTGCCGTCGGTGCGGGCCTGGCGGCGGGTCTCGTCGTGGAGGAACACGTTGCCGATGGCGACCTCGGTCTGGCGCGAGAGCGTCTGCAAGGTGTTGACGTCCTCGGGCTTGAAGGCCCCGCCGCCCTGGCGGCCGTAGACCGCGAGCACGCCGAAGAGGCGGCCCTCCGAGACGATGGGCACGGCCATGGCCGCGTCGACCAGGGGCTCGCCCTCGGCCAGGTCGTCGGCGCCGCCGGGGTAGACGACCGGGCCCAGTGTGCGGGCGGCGGCGCCGGCCACGCCGACGCCGTTGAGCTCGAGGTCGGGGACGGCCCAGCTCTGGGCCGCGCTGGCCTTGATGCGGGCCGGCATGGCGACCCGCTCGAAGAAGATGGCCTCGTCGGCCCTGAGGGTGAGGGTGCAGGCCTCGAGGACGACGTCGATGATGCCGCCGATGTCGTGGGTCGAGACCAGCACGTCGCCGAGGCGGGCGATGGCCGACTGGAACTCGTCCCGGCTCCGCTCGAGCTGGTGGACGTGTTCCTGGAGGTTGTCGGTCATCTGGTTGAAGGCCCGGCCGAGGGTGGCGATCTCGGCGTCGCCGGACACGTCGACCCGCTGGCTGAGGTCGCCCTTGGAGACGGCGCTGGCCGCGGCCACCAGGTCTTCGACCGGGCGGGTGACGAGGCCGCTGACGACGTAGCCGACCAGGACGATCAGGACGGTGAGCACGATCAGCAGGCCCCCGAACAGGAGCACGAGGTTGAGCTGACCCGCACCCTTGGCCGGCGCCGAGCTGGCCAGCAGCGTGACCCCGAGGCGGGGGACGTTGGCGGCCACGGCCAGGCGGCGGTGCCCGCCGAAACGGGCGTCGAACTCGCCCTCGATCGGGCGCTTCGGGAGCTCGCCGATGTCGAGGGTGGTGGCGACCGCGCCGTGGTCGTCGACGACGGTGAGCGACACCTCCTCGGAGCGGGCGACCTGTCTCAGCCGGAGGGCGTCGATCCACCGGCCGCCGACGATGGTGCCGCCGTTGGCGAGGGGCGCGCTGCCGAGGATCGCCCGGCGCTCGCCCCTGGTGCGCAGGATCGTCTCGTCGTCGGGGGCGATCACGCCCTTGGCGAACTCGGGGTCGCGGCGGGCGGCGGCGATGACCTCGCCGGCCGGGTCCTGGACGACGGCGATGTCGAGGTCGGCGTCGAGGAGGGCCCGCCGCAACGCCTGGTCGAGGGCGGCGCCACCGGTCTCGACGCCGGTGGTCATGCGGGGGTCGGTGACCAGGCTGTCGACCAGGCGCTCGACGTCGGTGGCCTCGTCCTGCAGGACCGACTGGCCGAAGGCGCTGGCCTGGCGGAGGCGGTCGAAGCTGCGTTGCTCGACCTCGTTGCCGATGAGGTTCACCACCGTGACGCCGACGGCGGTGATCGGGACGACGATCGTCAGGGCGACCAGCAGCGTGAGACGGCGACGGAGGGTCAGCTTCCCGCCCCTCTCCTCGATGCCCCGGCGACCACCGAGCCATGGTACGGGTGTTGCGGTGGGTCGGTACACTCGACAAGCCCATGCCGACCTATGAATACGCCTGCAAAGCCTGCGGCGAACACCACGAAGTCACCCAGTCGTTCTCCGACCCGCCTTTGGCCGAGTGCCCGGCGTGCGGCGGCGAGGTGCGCAAGGTCTTCCATCCCATCGGCGTGGCCTTCAAGGGCAGCGGGTTTTACAAGAACGATTCGCGGTCCGCGGGCTCGAAGTCCTCGACGTCGACGTCTTCCGAGTCCACGTCGGAGTCCAAGTCCGAGTCGAAGTCGGACGGCGGCAGCGGCAGCGGCGCCAAGTCCGAGTCGAAGTCCGAGTCGAAGTCGGAGTCGGCGCCCAAGACCAAGTCGGACACGCCCGCGGCCTCGTGAGCCCGGTCTCGGCGGAGGTCGGGGTCTTCGGGGGTTCGGGGTTCTACTCGTTCCTCGACGATGTCGTCGAGGTGTCGGTACACACGCCCTACGGGCCGCCGTCGGCGCCGGTGGCGGTGGGCACGGTCGACGGGCGGCGGGTGGCCTTCCTCCCCCGGCACGGCGTTCACCACGAGTTGCCGCCCCACCGGGTCGACTTCCGGGCCAACGTCTGGGCCATGGGGTCGCTGGGCGTGCGCCGGCTGCTGGGGCCGTGCGCCGTCGGGTCGCTGCAGCCCGACATCCACCCGGGAGACTTCGTCGTCTGCGACCAGCTCGTCGACCGCACCTATGGCCGCTCGGCCGACACCTTCTTCGACGGCGGCGTCGTCGGCCACGTGTCGTTCGCCGATCCGTACTGCCCGGAGCTGCGCCCGCTGGCCGTGTCGGCCGCTCGGTCGTCGGGCATCACCGTCCACGAAGGCGGGACGGTGGTGGTGGTCCGCGGGCCCCGGTTCTCCACCCGTGCCGAGTCGTCCTCTTACCGCCGTGAAGGCTGGCACGTGATCAACATGACCCAGTACCCCGAGGCCTACCTCGCCAGGGAGCTCGGCATCTGTTACTCCGGCATCGGGTTGGTCACCGACTACGACACCGGCGTCTCGGGGTCGGACGGCGAGGCCGTCACCATGGCCGACGTGTTCGCCGTGCTGCGGGCCAACGTCGACCGCACCCGCGCGCTCCTGGCCCGGTTGATCCCGTTGATCCCTTCTACGCCGTCGTGCTCGTGCGCTTCGGCCCTCGACCAGGGGCCACTCGGCCGCTAGCTTCGGCGCCACTTCCTCCAGCGTTCGTTCTACGAATCCCTGGAGGTGCGCGGTGTCACATCGCCGGTTCGGCCCGCTCTGCTTGACCGCGGTCACCTTCTTGGTCGTGCGCGCCGCGCTGGCCCAGGTGCCGGCCGGCTACGGGCCGCTGGTCACCGTGCCCGTCGTCGCTCGGCCGGTGGTCGCCGGCGGTGTGGTGCCGGCCGACGGCGTCCGCCTCGAACGACGGCCGTCGTCGACCCTTCCCGACGCCGACTTCTTCGTCGGCCGGGCCGGCGGGCTCACCTCTCTCGTGCCCCTCGTCCCGGGCGAGGTCTTGCTGGCCGACGACCTCGCGCCCGCCGGCCTCCACGGCCCGGCCGCGCTCCTCCCGCCCGGCCACCGCGCCCTCGCCGTCCCCCTCCCGCCCGAGTCCGGCCGCCTCCCGCTCCGCGTTGGCGACCACGTCGACGTCCTCGCCACCGCCACCGCCACCGCCGACGAGACGATCACCGTGGCCATCGCCGAACGAGCCCTCGTCCTCGCCGTCGACCCGTCGACCGACACCGTCACCATCGCCGTCCCCTCCGCCCTCGCCCCCGGCGTGGCCTCCGCCATCGCCCACGCAACCGTCACCCTCGCCTTAACGAAATGACGAGAGCGGCCGCGGGCCAGCACCCACAGATCGGCACCTACAGGGCCTTGGTGGACGGCACGACCCGGGCCCGCCATTGGCGGGGCGCGTCGTAGTGGTGCCCGACCACCCGGCCCTCCCGCAGCGATTGCAGGAAGGAGGCCGGCCCGTCGAAGTCGGGCATCTCGACGTAGGCCGCGCCCAACGCCGAAGGCTCGTGGGCGTCGCTCCCCGCCCCTTCGGCCAGGCCGTGGGCCCGGGCGAAGTCGAGGGCCCGCCGGTTCAAGTGGGCCAGCGAGACCTTGGCGTTGAACACCTCGATCGCGTCGAGCGAACCGTCGGCGGCCAACGCCGAGAGCTCGTCCTCGGCCAACGCGTGGCGCATGGGATCGAACGGGTGGGGCACGTACACCAAGCCCCCCTGGTCGCGGATGGCCCGCACCGCCTCGGGCCCCTTCATCCCGAGGGGCAGCCGCGACGAGAGGAAGAGGCCGATGATCTCGCCCCGAGCGGTCCGCACCTCCTCGCCCACGACCACCCGGCACCCGAGCGACGACGCCAGCTCGACGGCGCCGTTCACCGTCCCGTGGTCGGTGATGCACAGCACGTCGAGCCCCGACTCGGCCACCGCCGCCCGCAGCTCGTCGGGCGTGGTCGTGGCGTCGCCCGACCACATGGTGTGCAGGTGCATGTCGACCCTGACCCAACCCGCCGGCAACGGCTCCGCCAGGTGCGGGTGGCGCGACGCCGCCGCCGGCTCCGGCCGATCGGTCACCTATGGCCGCCAATGGCGCCCGATCGGGCGGGTTTGGTCGCCACATGTGACCGATGCACAGGAGCACATTAGGGGGCGGCCGACAGGAGGTCCTGCTCCAGCAACAACCGCAGCGACAGCGTCTTGTAGCCCACGTCGTCGAAGAGGACCGTGATGGTGTCGCCGTCGGCCCGCACCAGCAGCCCGGAACCCCACTGCCGGTGTACGACACGGGTCTCGGCCACGAAGGGCACGGCCAGCTCCGAGTCCTCGGTCGCAACCGACGCCCCGAGACGGGTGCAGTTGTCGCAGTTCCCGCACGCGCCCCCCACCTGCTCGCCGAAGTAGTTGAGGATGAACTCCCGCCGGCACGACCGGCTCTCGGCGTACGAGCGGATCATCTCCACCCGGGAGACCTCGATGCGGCCCCGGCTCTCCTCGGCCCTGGCGGCGTCCTCGGCGGCGTCGACCGGGTGGACCGAACCCGACGCCACCACCTCGCCGCCCGGCAACAGCCGCAACGCGCCCGCTTCCTCGAGCCGGGTGACGGCCGCGGTCAGGCGGGTTTGCGAGAGGCCGGTCGCCTCGGCCAGCGAAGCCACCTCGACGGGGCCGTCGGCCCTGGCCACGACCACGGCCACGCCGAGCAACTGCGCCGACCCGAGCTCGCCCCCGCCGCTGAAGAAGCGGCGCAGCCCGAGGTCCTCGATGCGGAAGAAGAGGTTCGCAATGGCCGGGGCACCGTCCCGGCCGGCCCGGCCGATCTCCTGGTAGTACGCGTCGAGCGACTCGCTGATGGCGTGGTGGAAGACGAAGCGCACGTTCGGCTTGTCGATGCCCATGCCGAACGCCGTCGTCGCCACGACCACGTCGAGCCCGTCGGCCACGAAGGCCTCGTGTACGTCGTGCCGCTCGCGGGCGGGCAGGCCGGCGTGGTAGCAGGCGGCCCGTAAGCCACGGCCGCGCAGCTCGGAGGCCAGGTCCTCCGAAGCCTTCCGGGTGGCGGCGTACACGATGCCGGGGCCCGCCTCGGCGACGCAGGCATCGGCCAACGCCCGGCGCTTGTCGTGCTCCGAGAGGAAGGGCGTCACCGCCAGGTGGATGTTCGGCCGGTCGAAGCCACGCACCACCACCGCCGGGTCGCGCATCCCCAGGCGCTCGACGATCTCGGCCCGCACCGGCGGCGAGGCCGTGGCCGTGAGGGCCAGCACCGTCGGGTGGCCGAGGGAGGCGATGACCGACTCCAACAGCAGGTAGTCGGGCCGGAAGTCGTGGCCCCAACCGCTGATGCAGTGGGCCTCGTCGACCACGAACAACGACGGCTTGGCCCCGGCCAACGCCGAGACCACGTCGTCCTTCTGCAGTTGCTCGGGCGCGAGGAACAGGAACTCGACCTCGCCCGTCTGGATGCCGGCGAGCGCCGACCGCCTGGCCGACACGCCCACCGTCGAGTTGGCCGAGGCCGCCCGCCCGGCGCCGGCCACGCCGACCAGGTTCGCCACCTGGTCGCGCTGCAGGGCGATCAGCGGCGACACCACCACCGTCGGCCCGTCGGCGAGCAGGGCCGGCAACTGGTAGATCGCCGACTTGCCGCCGCCGGTCGGCAACACGGCCAACGTGTCACGGCCGCGCAGGACGGCGTCGATGGCCTCGGCCTGCCCGGGCCGCAGCTCGTCGAACCCGAAACGCTCCCGCGCGAAACGGGCTACGTCGGCAGGGGTGGCAGTCATCCACCACCCCCGTACCCGATCTAGATGCCGCTCATGCTGATGTCGCCGAGGACGACGGTCACGTGGGCCGCCGAGCCGTAGCTCCACTCGAGGTCGTTGCCGACGGCGAGCATCCCCTTCAGCATCCGTTGGATGGTCGAGCCGATGGTGATCTCCCGCACCGGCTCGGCCACCGCGCCGTTGCGGATCATGAGGCCGGTGGCGCCGACGGAGAAGTCGCCGCTCACGGGGTTCACCCCCGAGTGGAGGCCGCTCACGCCCTGGACCAACAGCCCGAGCTCGATGCCGGCGACGAGTTCCTCCTGCGACCGATCGCCGGGCGCCAGGCTGATGGCCCGCGGCCCGCACATCGGCCCCGACTTGAAGCCGCCCCGAACCGCCGACGCCGTCGAGGCCGTGCCCGCCCGGCGGGCGGCGTAGGTGTTGTAGAGGAAGCTCGACAACACGCCGTTCTCGATCAACGGCGTGCGGCGCGAGGCCAGGCCCTCGGCGTCGTAACGGGAGGCGTTGGAGGCGGCCGGGTCGGAGGCGTCGTCGACCAAGGTCACGAATGGCGCCGACACTTCCTCGCCCATGCGCTCGGCGAACAGCGACCGGCCCTTGAGCACGGCCTCGCCGTTCAAGGTCGAGGCCAGCACGCCGAGGAAGGCGGCGGTCACGAACGGCTCGAGCACCACCGTCAGCTTGGCCGAGGGCGGCTTCACCGCGCCCAGCATCCGGGTCGAGCGCAGGACGGCGTCGCGCGCCGCCCGCTCGGCGTCGAGCTCGGAAGGGCGCCGGCCCACGACCACGCCGAAGCCGGTCTGGGTCTCGTCGCCCTCGCCGGCCATGGCCTCGACCGAGAGGGCGGCGAAGGTGCGCCGGCTCCACGCCGAGATGCCGGTGTTGGTGGCCACCGCCGATTCGAACAGGGCGTCGCCGTAGTCGGTGGCCTCGAGCCCCCGCACCCTGGCGTCGCCGGCGCGGGTCATGCGCTCGAGCTCCATGGCCATCTCGATCTTGCGGTCGGTGGCAAACGTCTCGAGTTCGGGGTCGTACGGGTCGATGTCGGGCGCCTCGGCGCCGTCGGGCGAAGCCAGGCCGAGGTACTCGTCGGGCTCGCCGAAGGTTGCGTTGTCGCGGGCGTCGGCCAGGGTCTCGGCCAGCACGTCGTCGTCGAGCGAACCGGCCCAGGCGAAGCCCTGGCGGTGGTCGGCGATGACGCGGATGCCGACGCCCTCGGTCCCGGCCGAGGAGAGCTGCTCGATGCCGCCCTCGTGGACCCGGATGTCGGTCTCCCGCGAGCGCAAGGCGTAGGCCTCGACCTGCTCGCCGTCCTTGGCCCACCCGGCGACGCGGGCGGCGATGTCGTGAAGGTCGTTGTCCTTAGGCACCGGCCGTCCCTCCGATCGTCATGCTCGTGACCCGCAGCGTCGGGTTGCCGTCGCCCACGGGCACGCCCTGGCCGTCCTTGCCGCACGTGCCCGGGCCGCCCATGCCGAAGTCGTTGCCGATGACGTCGATGTTCTTCAACACCTCGGGGCCGTTGCCGATGAGGTTGGCGTCGCGGATCGGCTCGGTGATCTCGCCGTCCTCGATCATGTAGGCCTCGACCATGCCGAAGACGAAGTCGCCGGTGGCGGTGTTGACCTGGCCGCCGCCGAGCTTGGCCACGTACACGCCGTGGGGCGTGTCCCTGATGATGGCCTCGGGATCCTCGGTGCCGTTGGTGACGAAGGTGTTGGTCATGCGCACCATCGGCAGGTGGCGGTAGCTCTCCCGCCGGCCGTTGCCCGACGACTCCCGCTTCTCCTTGCGGGCCCTGAGGAAGTCCCACATGTAGTCGGTGAGCACGCCGTTCTCGATCAGTGTGTTGCGGCCGGCGGGGTGGCCTTCGTCGTCGATCGAGAACGAGCCCCACTCGGGGCCCATGGTGCCGTCGTCGACCAGCGTGACCAAGGGGCTGGCCACGAGCTCGCCGACCCGGCCCCGGTACACCGATGCGTCCTTGCCCACGAGGTCGGCCTCGAGGCCGTGGCCGCAAGCCTCGTGGAACATCACGCCGCCGCTGCCGCGGTTGATCACCACCGGCATCGGCCCCGACGGCGCCGGCCGGGCCCGCAATTTGGTGATGGCCCGGTTAGCAGCCTGGCGGGCGAAGTCGTCGACGTCCATGTCCTCGATCAGCTCGAAGCCCATGGTGAAGCCGCTCGACTCGTAGCCCGTCTGCATCCCGGTGTCGCCGGTGGCCACCGCGGTGACGGTGAAGAACGTGCGGACCTGGTCGTCGCCGGCGAGGAGGCCGTCGCTGTTGGCCACGAGGATGCGGCGGCGGGAGTCGCCGTAGCGGGCGCTCACCTGCTTGATGCTGCCGCCCGCCGCCCTGGCGGCGGCGTCGGCCCGCTTGAGGACCTCGACCTTGGTCGCCTTGGCCACGTCCTCGGGCGCGACCCGTACCTCGCTGTAGCGGGGCGATGTCTGGCGGCTGAGGTCGATCGTCCTCGTCCCCCCGCCGCCGCCCCTGGCCGCCGCGGCCGCGGCCTCGGCCGCGCTCCGCAAGCCGTCCTCGCTCAGGTCCGCGGTGTGGGCGAAGCCGGTGGTGTCGCCGACCACGACCCGGATGCCCGCGCCCCGTTCCCTCCCCGACGTCAGCTCCTCCACCCGCCCGTCGTCGAGCACCGCCGACGACGTCCGCCGGTCCTCGGCGAACACCTCGGCGAAATCGCCACCCGTCCGCAACGCCGCTCCCAGCACGCGTCCGACCACTGCTTCTTCGATCACCAGG
Source organism: Actinomycetota bacterium (assembly GCA_034668185.1). GTDB lineage: Bacteria > Actinomycetota > Acidimicrobiia > Acidimicrobiales > CADCTF01 > DATLED01. Next base: position 6,510 of record JAXDPV010000029.1, on the reverse strand, counting down.
ATCTCCTTCGCTTCAGTCCGCCGAAGCTACTTCGACGCGCAACCCGAAGGTCCCTCTGCACGACCGGTAGTCTTCGACCGATGAGTTCGGGCCGACGCACATTGCTCGGCCTCGGCATCGGCAGCGGTTGGACCATCGGAGCCGGCCTGGCCGCCTGGTTCTTCGGTCTCGGCGGCTATCGCTCTGGTTTCCTCGTCGTGGGCGCGGTGCTGGCGCCAGGCGTCATAGCAGCAGTGGTGGTCCTGCCACGTGCCCGAGTCGCGTATGGCTTGGCCTTGGCCCTGATTGCCTTCACGTCGACCAGTCTGGTGGTCGCCACCTCCCCTCCGAGCAAGAGCGAGCTCTCCCGGCGCCTCGGGCGAGTCTCGATCCCGTACTACCGCGAGGTTTCCGGCCACTCGTTCGGCACATCCACCTGCCGCCCGGCCTGCCCCGGCGTCGAGCGGACCTACCTCGGGCCCATGCTCGGCACCCGGGCCGGCGTGCTCGACGCCGCTGTTGCCCTCGACCGTGAAGGCCTGCTCGCCCCGCCCCGACTGCGGCGGTCGTTTTCGGCGCCGAGGCTCGACGACCAGCTCGAGGACGTGCGGGTGCGGGTCTCCGTAGCGAAGCAGCCACCCGACGGCCACCTACTCGTCACCATCCGTCTCGACGGCCGCCGCTAGGCGGTCCTGACGCCGGCCTCAGCCGACGGTCACCCGGCGGACGAGGTCGGCCGTCGGATCGATCTCCGCCAAGAGGCGGGAATCTGGATCGAGCTTGGGGATCTCGGGGGCGAGGCGGAGAACGGTGCCGTCTTTGAACGTCGCGGTGTGGCCGACCAGCGTGCGAAGGGTGCCCCGGTAGTACACGACAGGCGGGGCGCCCTCGGCTCGGAGAACGGCGCCGATGGAAGCGACCCACACGACAGTGCCGTCGCGGACGCCGACGTGGACGTATTGACCCTCGCGCTGCACAAGGGGGACAGGCTCCAAGGTCACCGTGGAGAAGCAGAGCAATTGGCGGCTGACCCGGTAGGTGCGCTTGCCGTCGATCTCGATCCGGGCGGCGGTCGCGACCGTGGCAATGCCGGCATCGGTCGGAACTCGGGGCGAGCCGTCGAGCTTGATCCCGGTCCGGTTGTTGCCCCCGCTGGCATCGGAGCAGCCACCGAGCAGCGAGACCGCCAACAACAATGCGGCCAGAAGGACTCGCCGGATCAACCGGAAGGCGTCGTTGTCGTCGCCGACCCCGACGAGCCCGAGCCACCCGAGTCACCCGAGCCGTTGCTCACCAGGCTCGCCGACCGCCCGCGCCCACGGAGCACCGACAGGTCGGCCTCGATGACACCGTCCGTCGGCAGCGCGACCGACGCCTCGGCACCGACATTCCGGAACTGGAGGCGCATCTTCCGGACTCGGATGGGCTCATTCCCTTGGCCCCGGAGCACGGCGTTGATGGCGTCCACGGCAATCTTGACCGCCTCTTGGTCTGTGAGACCGGGTCGGTTGAGGTCGATGTTGTAGTTCTTCGAGAGGTCACGTAGTCGGCTCACTACGTCCACGTCCTCGCGGATGTCGATGACCAGCCCGTCCTTCACGTACACCGCCATCTTGCGAAAGCTGGTGATCCCGGGCACGACCTGGTTACCGCCGGCAGCGTCGCTCGGCCTAGGAACCCTCGCCCGCACGAAATCGTACCGGGTGACACCCGACTCCTTGGTGGGCCGAGGGAAAGGATCCTCCGCGGGTCGGTATTCGAGGTCGAACTTGTCGTACTTCCGTACCCGAGTCAGCCGCATGGCGTTCTCGACATAGCCGAACACGGTCAGCGAGTCATGCACGGGATCGGCGCCGAGATTCAACCGGTCGCCCGAGCGGTTGACCAATGGTGGCGCCCCTGCTTTGTCGAGCACCCAATGGCCACTCGACAGCGCGTCGACCGCACGGTCAGCCGACACGCTGGCGACTGCCAGGGAACTCGGAGCTTGGAAGAGAGGGAGGAGCGCGGGCTGCAGCAGACGGTTGGCGACGGCGTCGTCGGACACCGTTTCCTCGAGCGCGGGCTGGCCATTCACATCGACTCGGGCCTTGAAGCGAAAGTCGTCGTCAATGACGCCACGCACGGCTACGTTGCGGTCGTCGGCGACCTCCTCGTACACGAACTCACGCGAGAGTCGCTCAGTCCGGTCGAGGGCCAGGCGCAGTTCGCGGGCCACCGACTCGTCAGGCTTGCCGCAAGCAGCCAGCGGGAGCAGCGAGCAGGTAGCCATCCCCAACGCCACGAGGCGCCACCGGCGGCTCACGGCCGGATCTCCAACGCCGCCCGGAGCAGGGTACGTGGGGTCGGATACTCCTCGCGGGTACTCAAGATCAACAGGTAGCTGTCGTGGAACCACACGAAGATCCGTTGCTTGGTCCCGGACGTGAGGTACACCGTCTGATCGCCCATGCGGACGGCCTTGGGGCGGCTCCCGCCGATCTGGGCGAGCAACGAGTCGCGGAAGCCTGCATCCCGATAGTCGGCGTTGTCGTTGAACTTGCTCAGTTGCAATGTGGCCTGCAGCAGCTCGCCTGACCGGAGGCTGAAGAGGCCGATGCTGTCCATGTACGACCGCTCGGCCCGGGCGATGGTTGCCGTCTGATCCTCGCGCTGCACGGTGAGACCGAGGATCTCAGGAGGCACCGCCGTCGACTCGATCTGTGCGATCTGCTTCGTTGGCGTAGCGAACTCCTCGGTGCCCTTGGAGGACTGGCAGGCACCGAGGAACCAGGCCACACCAAGCGCACCGGCCATGAACCGAAGGGCGGGGCGATGACGATGCATCAGCGTGCGATCACCTGGATCGCCCCGACCGCGTAGGGCCGGGTCCCGTCGTGGTAGTTCACCGTGCCGACCTTCTGGGCCTTCAACTCGAAGGTTCCGCCGGGCGGGAGCGCGGGAGAGGTGAACGAGCCGTCGTCGGCCTCCACCGAACGGGCGACCGTGTCCTTGTTGGTCCAACGGAAGATGCCGCCGACGTAGGCCGCCGCCTGCGCCGGTTCGAACTGCGACGGGCCGGCGTCGCTGTTGATGGCGATCTCGGTGACCGGCGCCGGACGGGCCGTCGTCGTGGTCGACGCGACCGCGGCCATGGCGGTGGTCGTGGTCGGCTTCTGGGTCGTCGCCGCTCCGACCCCCGCCTTCGTGCCCCCTGCGGCCGTCGTCGTCGGCGCGGGCGCGGCTGTGGTCGTGGTCACGCCGAGGCGATTGTTCGCCTGATCCTTGAAGTTGAGGAGCTTGTCGTTGCCCACCTTGCTCTTGTCGCCGCACGCGGCAGTCAGGAGGACGACCAGGCCGAGGGCGACTACGAGGCGGCGTTTCACGAAAGGCTCCCTGAACGTTTGACGGCTTCCTCCGAGCCACCCAGATACGACTCGATCACGCGCTCGTCGTTGAGGACGTCGGCGGGCGCGCCACGCGTGAGGACGACGCCCAGCTCCAGGGCCAACAGTTCGTCGGACACCGCGGAGATCAATGGCATGTCGTGCTCGATGATGAGGATCGAGCACCCGGTCTCGAAGCGGACTCGTCGCAGGAGGGGGGCCAACCCCTCGGCCTCGGCCTGGGCGATGCCGGATGACGGCTCATCGAGGAGCAGCAACTTGGGCTCGGTAGCAAGGACGCAGGCCAGGTCGACGATGCGGCGCAGGCCGGTCGAGAGCTCGCGCACGAACTTGTCCTGATAGGACCCCAGTTCGAGCAGCTCCACCAAGCGGTCAGCGCGCAAGCGGACCCGTCGCTCGGCCTTCCTCGACTGCGGGAGGCCGGCCGCATTGGCCAGAGCGCTGTGGACCTCGAGCCGTTGCTCCAACGAGACCAGCAACGTCTCGTACACGGTCAGCGAAGGAAAGAGCTTCGCGTCTTGGAACCGGCGGATGAGCTTGCGCCTGGCCCTCTGGTCGGGCGACAGCTTGGTGATGTCGACGCCCTCGTAACGGACGGTGCCGTCGTCCGCCTCCTGGAACCCGCTGATGATCTCGAACAACGTGGTCTTGCCCGATCCGTTCGGGCCGATGACGCCGAGTACCTCGCCCTGCCGAAGGTCGAACGAAACCTGGTCGAGAGCCGTGAGGCCCCCGAAGCGCTTGGTGATCCCGTCGACCTCGAGAAGGTTCGGCCCGGTCTCGAGGGCGAGAAGACGGCGCTCGCGCTCGCTCCGCGTGGCCGCGGCTGGAGCGCCGTCGGTCAAGGCGCCGGTCCCCTTCACGTAGACCGCCCGCAGAATGTCGGGCCGGGCGAGTAGGTCGGCCGTCTGGCCGAAGAACTTGACCTCGCCCTTCTCCATGAAGATCGCCTTCTGGGCGAGGGCAAGGGCGACGTTGACCGACTGCTCAACGACGATGATGGTGACGCCGCGCTCGTGGATCTTGCGGACGACGTCGAGGAGCTGGCCGACGACGGCCGGCGCCAGTCCGAGCGACAGCTCGTCGATCATCAGCAGCTTGGGCTTGGCCAGGAACGCCTGAGCCAACGACAGCATCTGCTGCTCGCCGCCGGACAAGTTGGAAGCGATGGCATCGGCTCGGTCGGCGAGCACCGGGAAAATCTCGAATACCTCTTCGAGCTGTGTCCTGACCTCGGCCTGGTCCTCGCTCATCCAGGTGCCCAAGGCGAGGTTCTCCCGCACGGTCAGGCCGGGGAACACCCCACGCCCACCGGGCATGAACACGATGCCGCGGCGGGCGGTCTCGTGCGGCGGCATGTACGTGATGTCGCGGCCGTCGAAGATGATGCCGCCGCTCGAGCACTGCGTCGTTCCGCTGATGGCTCGGAGGAGCGTCGACTTGCCGGCACCGTTCGTGCCGAGCAGGGCGATGATCTCGCCCTCGTCGACGTCGAAGTCCACGTCGAACAGCACCTGGACGCCGCTGTACTCGACGCTGACGTCGCGGCAGACGAGCAGCTTGCCCCGCCCCGCCTCCTGGGCCTTCTTCCACTCGTTGCGCGCCACGGCGGCGGCGAACGCCGAGCGCTGGTCGGCCTCGAAGAACGGCGCGGCCGTGAGCTGGATTATGGCGCCGATCAACAACAGCGGGACCGGCAGGAACAAGACGCTGCGTAGGCCATACGCGCTGACGATCGCGCTCGCCAGGGGCAGGCCGATGACGAGACCGGGGATGGCCGACAGGCCTTGCAGCGCACCACCCATGGTGCGGACATTGGCCGGGGTGATGTTGACGAGGAGGGCGGTCACGGCCGGGCCGAAGAGCGCTCCCACGAACCCGAAGACCGACAACGAGACGTAGAGGACCCAAAGGGGTGGACGAAGGGGCAGCACGAGCGCGCTGAACGAGGCCACGATGCCGAAGACGCCGAAGACGGTGAGCACCTTGGAGGGGCGTCTGCGGAGCAGCGAATCGGTGAGGCCGCCGCCGAGATAGACGCCGGGGAGGATGAACAGCGAGGTGAGTGCGGCGAGGTCGCCCCGCTGGCCCACGTCGAGTTGATACTCCTGGAACAGGAACAGCCCCTGGAAGGTGGCGATCATCACGGCACCCGTCGAACTGAGGATGCTGGCCATGAACAGCCGGCGCAGGGTTCTGATGCCGAAGATGATGCGAAACGACTCCCCCATCGAGGGCGGCTCGTCCTCGACCCGAGCCTCCGCGTCGGCCACGCCAAGCGTCCGTCGTTCGAAGTAGCCACGGACCGGCTCGCGCAGGCGCAGCAGCGCGTAGGCGGCGACGATGACGACGGGCACAGCCAGGACGGCGAAGGACGTCTTCCAGCCGAACCGCTGGATCATCCGGGCGACAAGGGCTGGCACCATGACGCTGCCGGCCACGCCGAACAGGCGGAGGATGGCGAAGATCTTGCCGCGGTTCTCGGGCGGGTAGTAGTCCGCGAGCAGCGACGTCGTGGGGACGTCGGACACGGTGAGCGCGCTGGCCGCGGCGAACTGCGGCGTGCCCAGGCTCAAGGCCGACTTGGCCTGGCTGCGAAAACCGCCCACGATGCCGCCGAGGAGCAGGCCTCCGGCGAACATCGGCACACGGCGGTGACGGTCGGCGAGGTAGGCGACGCCGATGATGGCGAAGATGGTGATGAAGCCCACGAAGCCGCTCAGGCGGATGATCGTGTCGAGGCTGATGTCGAGGTCCTGGACGATCTCAGGAGCGGCGAGGCCGAACACGGCCTCGTTCATCTGCAGGAAGAACCCCGACATGGCGAGGATCATCACTGGGGTCATGCCGAATGGCGTGCGCCGCAACTCGCGCCAGTTGCGCGACTCTCGCAACGTCTCGCTGATGCTTTCCCACACGCCCTTGGGCTCGGCCCGGGGCGCGGGAGCGCTGTCGGCGGGTGCGGGCCCGGCCCATGCTCCCTTCGTGTTCGGCGTGACGGCGGTGACCTCGGCGGACGGGGCATCCGCGAGATCTCGTTGGCGGGTACTCACGAGCTGGCTCCTGCGGGTGCGGCCGAGGCGTCGTCGCCGGCCCGGGCGGCCGCCGCGCCGAGCGCGGCGGCCTCCTTGGTCTTCTTGGTCAC
>JAXDPV010000028.1:0-13222 GCA_034668185.1 Actinomycetota bacterium | reverse complement strand
GGGGTCGACGATCTGGCGGTCGAGGAGGTGAAAGGTGGCGTCGATGCGGTGGCGGTTCATGCGCCCGCCTTGGTGGCGATCATCAACGGGATGGTGATGACGGCGACGACGAGGAGGATGGCGAGGTAGATCGTGGCCACGACGTTGACGAAGCGGCCGTTGACCTCGTCGCCCATGTAGTCGCGGTCGTTGGCCACGACCAACAGCGGGAAGTAGGTGAGGGGCAGCGCGGCCGCCGACAACACGATCGAGTACTCGGTGACCTTGACCGGGTCGACGGCGGTGAGGCCGACGAGGGCGGCGGCGATCAGCGAGCCGAGCACGACGAGGTAGAAACGAGGCGCTTGGCGGGGGCGCACGAACTTCCCCCACGGCCAGCCGAAGAACTGGGCCACGGTGTAGCCGGCCGAGAGCCCGGTCTCGAGGGCGGCGCCGAAGGTGGCGGCGAAGATGCCGAGGAGCACGAAGGCCAGCCCGGCCTTGCCGAGCGACTCCATCACCGGCAGCGTCACCATCGAGAGGTGGGTGATGGAGATGCCCTTGGGCTGGAGGACGATGGCGGTGGCCGCCATCAACGCCAGCGACAGCAGGCCGCCGAGCGGGAAGCCGATGTACACGTTGGCCTTGTTGAGGCGCAGGTCGTCCTGGCTCCAATGCTCCTCGACCGCGCCCGACGAGAAGAAGAAGACTTCGTAGGGCGTCATGGCCGCGCCGAACAGCGCGATGGCGAAGAAGAGGTAGCTCGGGTGGCCCTCGCCCTTGGGCACGCTCGGATGGGTCGCCTGGTGGAGGAGGTCGCCCCAGTCGGGGCCGAGCTTGACCACGGCCACGGCGAACACGATGAGGGCCAAGCCGAGCAGGCCGAAGATGCGTTCCATCGACTCGAACCGCACCCGCCACACGACCATCCAGACCGCGAAGGCCGCCACCGGGATCCAGATGAGGTAGTCGATGCCGCTCAGCAGTTGCACGGCGATGGCCACGCCCGCGATCTCGGCGACCAACGTGAGGAAGTTGATGAAGAACGAGGCGAACAGGTTGGCGAACGCCGCCCTCGCGCCCAGGCGCTCACGCACGATGTCGAAGGTGGCCCGGCCGGAGACCGCCGCCACCCGCCCGGCCATCTCGGCGTAGATCACGATGCCGACCACGCCGACGATCACGACCCATGCCAGGGCGAGGCCGAACCTGGCCCCCGACTCGGCGTTGGCCACGATGTCGCCGATGTCGACGAAGCCGCCGATGGCGGTGAGGATGCCGAGGGTGACGCCGAGGAACTTCTTCACGGTTGGGCGTTGGCGAAGTCGTCGAGGGCTCGGGCGATCTCGGCGAGTCGCCTGGTGACGGGTTCGACGTCGCCGGCGCTCGTCTGGCCCCGCCGGGCGAGCTGGCGGGCGCGGGTGATGGCGTCGGCGGCGTCGTTCAGCAGCGGGACCAACCGGTCGTGGATGGCACCCGCGCCCTGGCCCCGCGGGGCGATGCGTTGGAAGGTCGACATCGCGCCCCGGGCGTCGTCCTCGGCGTCGCTGACGACGACGTTCAACGTGGTGGGCAGCGTGCGCCCGTGGGTGGCGTTGTCGAGGGCGACGACGGTGGTCTCGATGGCCGAGTGGACGTCTTCGGCGGTGTGGCCCGCCTTCTTCCCGTAGTCGGCGGCCGAGCGGGCGGTGGGCACGGGCACGGCGCACGCGCCCGTGGCCAGGAAGACGACCGCCAGCAACCAGGGCCTCGACATCGAAGGTCGTGTACCCCACTTGTTAGGGTGCGAAGCCATGCGAGCGGTGGTGATGCGGGGACGCCAACTGGTGGTCGACGAGGTGGCCGAGCCCGAACCAGGTCCTGGCGAGTTGCTGGTGCAGACGTTGGCCTGCGGCATCTGCGGCAGCGACCTCCACGCCTTGCAGCACGGCGACCAGATGGTCGAGATGTCGAAGGTGTCGGGCGCGCCGTTCGTGATGGACCTCGGGGCCGACGTGGTGATGGGCCACGAGTTCTGCGCCGAGGTGCTCGACGTCGGCGGTTCCGGCGGGGCGGTGGTGCCCGGCGACCGGGTGGTGTCGATCCCCGTGGTCTTCAACGCCAACGGCGTGTTCTCCATCGGCTACTCCAACCAGTACCCCGGCGGGTACGCCGAGCGGATGGTGCTGTCGTCGATGCTGGCGGTGAAGGTGCCCAACGGGTTGGCGACGCATTTGGCCGCGCTCACCGAGCCCATGGCCGTGGGCCGCCACGCGGTGGAGCGGTCCGGCGCCGGCCCGGGCACGGCGTCGGTGGTGCTCGGGTGCGGGCCCGTCGGGCTGGCCGTGATCGCGGAGCTGGCCCGCCGTGGCCTCGGGCCCATCGTGGCCGCCGACTTCTCGCCGGCCCGCCGTGCCCTGGCCGCGACCATGGGTGCGACCGAGGTCGTCGACCCCGCCGTCGAGCCCGCGGTCGCCGCATGGCAGCGGGTCGACGGGGCCAAGCCGCTGGTGATCTTCGAAGCCGTCGGCGTGCCCGGCATGATCGACGCCGCCATGCTGGCCGCGCCGCGCGGCACCCGCATCCTCGTGGTCGGCGTGTGCATGGAGGCCGACACCGTGCGCCCGATGATCGGCATCGCCAAGGAGCTCGACGTCGGCTTCGCCCTCGGGTACACGCCGGCCGAGTTCGCCGACACCTTGCGTTCGATCGCCGAGGGCGAGCTCGACGTGGCCCCGTTGATCACCGGCACCGTCGGCCTCGACGGCGTGCCCGCGGCCTTCGCCGAGCTGGCCAACCCCGACGCCCACTGCAAGATCCTCGTCGAGCCTTAGCTACCTCGGGTACGAGACCACGGTGCCGTCGGCGGCGGTGAGTGAGTAGCCGTTGCCCGTTCTCGTGCGGGTCATGGCCACCACCGGCAGTTGGAGGCCGGCGTCGGCGCCCGATCCGTAGAACGCGGCGTTGCCGAAGGTGAAGACGCCGCCGTCGGCCGCGACCAACCAGTAGCCGCCGCCGTCGGGCGTGGCCGCCATGCCGACGATGGGGGAGTTGAGCTTGCGGTCGCCGGTCGATCCGTAGAAGGCGGCGTTGCCGAAGGTGAAGATGCCGCCGTCGGCCGCGACCAGCCAGTAGCCCCTGCCGTCGGCCGTCGGTGTCATGCCGACGACCGGCGAGTTGAGGCGGCGGTCGCCGGTCGAGCCGAAGAAGGCGGCGTCGCCGAAGGTGAACATGCCGCCGTCGCCGGCCGCGAGCCAGTAGCCCTGGCCCGTCGGCGTGGCCGCCATCGTGACGACCGGTTGGTTGAGCTTCTTGTCGCCGGTCGAGCCGAAGAAGCCGGCGTCGCCGAAGGTGAAGATGCCGCCGTCGGCCCCGAGCATCCAATAGCCGTAGCCGGTGGGAGTGGGCGCGGCCCCGACGATCACCCAGTTGAGCGGCGTGGCCGCGGCCGAGCCCATGTCCTTGAAGCTGCCCTTCGGGGCGATGGCGCCGAGGCCGGTGACGGTGGCGTAGCCGCGGTCGTCGGTCGACGGGAGCAGGGCGACGACGTCGGCCTTGATCTGGTCAGCCCCCTTGGTGCCGCCGTCGCCGACCCATTCCCAGTGCCACGCCTCAGGGCAGCTACTGCCGCCGGGTTCGGCCCAGCCGGGGTGGTTCCATCCGAGGCGGCCGGCCTCGGCCTTGAGGAAGCGGTAGCCGGGCGAGCCGAAGGCCATGCCGTGGCCGTTGTCGGAGAAGTCGACGGCCTTGCCCCAGCCGTGCATCGACGTGCCCTTGGGTCGGCCGTCGGGGTAGGTGGTGGGCACGGCCGCGCACGCGCTGTTGCCGTTGGCGGTGGCGTTGCGCTGGGCGCTGACCTGGCCGCTCACCGGCCGGTAGCAGTCGCTGGCGCCGATGCGCACGCCTTGGCCGGCGGCGGTGCGGTAGAGGAGGGCCAGGCTCGGCCCCGCTTCCCGGGCGACCCGGCACCCCGGGATCACCGTGATCAGTCGCTGCGGCGACACGTACCCGTTCTCTTCGCCGGCCAGCGGCGTGGGCCGGTTGTCGGGCTGGATCGGCGTCGCCGCGCCCGCGGGCGCGGCCGCGGCAGCGGCCCACAGCATCACCACCGCCACCACCGTTTTGACAGCCCGATACCGCCAAAAATGGCGGTATCGGGCTGTCAAAAGCGTCATGTGGGGGTGCCGATCACGCCGGCGGCGACGAGGGCGGCGACGCGATCGTCGGGGATGCCGAACTGCTTCAAGACTTCCTCCGTGTGCTGGCCGAGGTCAGGAGCGGGGCCGCGAACCGAGACCTCGCTGGCCGACATGGCGAAGGGTGCGCCCAGGGTCTCGAACGGGCCGGCCTCGGGGTGGTCGATGGTCTCGAACATGCCCATGGCCCGGGCCGCGGGGTCGGCGATGAGGTCGGGGAGCTCGGCCACCCGGCCCCAGATGATGCCGGTGCGGTCGAGCCTCGGCGCCCAATGGGAGTACGGCTGCGAGCCGAACTCGGCGTCGAGGATGGCGATGAGCACGCGGTTGTTGCGGAAGCGGAGCGCGGGCGTGATGAAGCGTTCGTCGCCGGCCAGGTCGGGCCGGTCGATGGCGTCGCAGAACCGAGGCCAATAGCCCTGGTCGAGGGTCGAGAGGTTGACCCACACGCCGTCGGCGCAGCGGTAGCGCGTGTTCATCGGGCTGAAGGCGTCCTCCCTGGCCCGCTTCGACGGCTGCAGCTTGTCGACCAGCGCGACCGACACGTCGCAGCCGATCGTCCACGCCGCCGACCGCAGCAGCGCGGTCTCGACCACCTGGCCATCGCCGGTGCGGTCGCGCACCCGTAAGGCGGCGAGGATCGCGCTCAGCAGGGCGAGGCCGGTCGGGTGGTCGCCCTGGCCGGGCCGGAAGGCGGGCGGGGGTTCGCCGGGCTCGCCGATCAGGCTCATGATCGCCCCCCGTCCGAAGAAGGCGGTGAGGTCGAACCCGATGCGGTCGGCGTCTTCACCCTCGGTGCCATACCCGGTGACGATGGCGTAGACGAGCCTGGGGTTGGCGGCCCGTAGCTGCTCGGCGTCGAGGCCGAAGCGGCGCAGGCGGCCGGGCAGGAGATTGGTGACGACGACGTCGGCCGTGGCCGCCAGCTCCCGCACCAGCGCACCGCCCCGCTCGTCGGCCAGGTCGACGGCCAGCGACCGCTTGCCCCGGTTGGAGAGGTGGAAGGGCACGTCGGTGGGCAGCGGCGTCTCCAGCGCGGGCTGGCGCAGCTTGCCCCGCATGGAGTCGCCGCCGAGGGGCTCGATCTTGACGACGTCTGCACCCATGTCGGCCATCAGCGCGGTGCAGCTCGGCCCGGCCACCCAGTTGGCGATCTCGAGCACGGTGACGTCGTCGAGGGCTCCGGCGGCGGTCCCGCGGGCGGTCACCGGTCGGCGTCCCAGATCATCCCGCCCGCGGGCGTGCGGCCGAGGAGCTTTGCCGGCGAGTGCTTGTCGATGTGGCCGATCAGGCCGGAGTAGATGCCGTAGCCGACGAGCTCCTGGAGGCGGGGCGGGAAGGTGCGCACGAGGTCGGGGGAGAGGCCGAGCTGCTGGTTCTCCTGCTGGCGGATGTAGCCGGCGCAGTAGTTCATGGCGATGCCGTAGCGACGGTCGTTCGACGAGTTGGCCCCGCCGCCGTGCCAGAGGCTGCCGTGCCAGACGAGCACCGAGCCCTTGGCCATCTCGGCGGCGATGGAGTCGTAGGGGTGGCCGTAGTCGGGGTTGGAGTCGCCGAGGTGGGAGCCGGGGATCAGGCGGGTGGCGCCGTTGGCCTCGGTGAAATCGGTGACGGCCCACATGGTGTTGCACACCGTCGGCGGGTGGGGCTTGGGCAGGGGATGAGCTGGTCGTCGGCGTGGATGGGCTGGGCCGCCTCGCCCGGGCAGATGGCGATGGACGACAGGCTCGACACCAGGCAGCCGGGGTCGAGGACACGGTCGACGATCGGCAGGACGTTGGCGTGGACCGGGATCTCGGCGTAGATCGGCCCATGGGCGAGGAGGTTGTAGATGCGCACGGTCTGGCGGCCTTCGAAGCGGTTCTCGGCCGGGACGATGCCGAGGTCGACCTCGAGGCGGTCGAGGTCGGCCTTGATGGCGTCGGCGGTGGACGGGTCGAAGGCGTCCTCGACGATGGTGTAGCCGTCGGCGGCCACCCGGCCGACGTGGGCCTCGACCTCGGCGCTGGTGAGCTCGCGCATGTCCTCTGTGTAGCCGACCGTGTAAACCAATGCGCACCATGACGCTGAGCTACGAGGAAGCCGCCGCCCGGGTCACCGCCCCCGGCGAGCGCTTCGAGACGACCGAGATCGAGGTGGGCGGCAACAAGGTCAAGGCCTTCAAGCACGCGCCCGGCAGCCTGCGGGACATCTTCTCGCTGTCCCGCACCCGGGGCGACGCCACCTTCCTCGTGTACGAGGACGAGCGGTGGAGCTTCGACGACGTGATGGCGTCGGTCGACGGCCTGGCCTCGGCGCTGGTCGAGCGCTACGGCGTGTCCAAGGGCGATCGGGTCTCGATCGGGATGCGCAACTATCCCGAGTGGGCCGTGGCCTTCGCCGCCATCACCTCGATCGGCGCCATCTCGGTGTCGCTGAACGCGTGGTGGACGGAGGACGAGCTCGACTACGCGCTCGAGGACTCGGGGACGACGGTGTTGATCGCCGACGTCGAGCGGGTCGAGCGTTCTCGAGCCTCGGCGTCCCGCCTCGGCGTGGCCACTATCGGCGTGCGCCTGCCCGCGGGCGCGTCGTTCGAGGGCGCCGACCGGTGGGAGGACGTGGTGGTGCCGGGCGCGCCGTTGCCCTCTGTCGACATCGACCCGTTCGACGACGCCACCATCCTGTACACGTCGGGCACGACCGGCCGGCCCAAAGGCGCGGTGTCGACCCACTTCGCCATCGTGCAGTCGCTGATGGCCTTCGGGTGCCGCACCGCCATCGACCGGTTGCGCCGGCCCGAGGAGAACACCTCGACGTTGCCGCCGGCCTTCATCCTCATCGTGCCCTTGTTCCACGTGACCGGGTGCGTGCCGGTGATGCTGTCGTGCTTCACCAGCGGCCTGAAGCTGGTGATCATGTACAAGTGGGACCCGGAGCGGGCCTTGCAGTTGATCGAGCGGGAGAAGGTCACGAACTTCGTGGGCGTCCCGACCCAGAGCTGGGACCTGTTGGAGTCGCCCCGCTTCGCCGAGTACGACACGTCTTCCCTGGCCAGCGTCGGCGGCGGCGGTGCGCCGGCGCCGCCCGAGTTGGTGAAGCGGGTGGCGTCGTCGTTCAAGTCGGGCAAGCCCGGCATCGGCTACGGCATGACCGAGACCAACGCCTACGGGCCCCAGAACTCGGGGCTCGACTACACCTCCCACCCGACCTCGACCGGCCGGGGCACTCCCGTGCTCGACATCGAGGTCCGTGACGAGGCCGGCGTGGCCGTGCCCGTCGGCGAGCGGGGCGAGATCTGGTTCCGTGGTCCCAACTTGATCCGGGGCTACTGGAACAAGCCCGAGGCCACGGCCGAGACGATCGTCGACGGTTGGTTGCGTACCGGCGACCTCGGCCGCATCGACTCCGAGGGTTTCGTCTACGTCGAGGACCGGGCCAAGGACATGGTCCTGCGGGCGGGCGAGAACGTGTATTGCGCCGAGGTCGAGGCGGCCATCTACGAGCACCCGGCCGTCTACGAGGCCGCCGTCTTCGGCGTCCCTCACGAGCGCCTCGGCGAAGAGGTCGCGGCCATGGTCTTCGTCCGCCCCGGCATGACCCTGACCGTCGAGGAGTTGCAGGCCCACGTGAAGGCCCGCCTCGCCCCCTTCAAGGTCCCGACCCTCGTCAAGTTCGTCGACGAACAGCTACCCCGCAACCCCGCCGGCAAGATCCTCAAGCGCGAGCTCCGAGACGGTTTCGCCGGCTAAAGCCAGCCGTTTGGGCGCGATGACTTCGGAATACCGAACTCATCGCGCCCAAAATAGCGGGGGAGACTACGGTCGACCGCATGCTCAGGGAGCTGTTTCGTCAAACCCTTGACGCAGCCGCGGAGTACGACCGCGACGGTAATGAGGCGATGCGTGGTCGGGAGGCCAGGCTTGCGGTCATCGCTGCTGTAGTTCAGTCATGGCTTGCGTCCGAGGCGGAGCTCGGCATTGAGGCACTTGACCTTCGCACCGGCACCGGGGGCTTTCATGGGAGCTACGCGCCCGTGCCGTGGGTCCGGATCTTCAACCAGACAGCCTCGCCGCGGCCCACCGGCGGCTTCTACCTCGTGTACCTCTTCGCCGGGTCCGGAGAACTGGTCTATCTCTCGCTCAACCAGGGCACCAGCGAATGGCGCTCGGGCAAGTGGCGCCCGGTTACTTCGCCGGCCGAACTTACGGCCCGGGCGGCCGCGGCACGCGATCTGTTGGCCGATGTCGACTCGCCGATCCTTGTGGTCGGCGAGACCGAGCTCGATCTGAAGGTCGCCAACATGGCGGTTGGCGCCGAGTCGAAGCTGCGTGTGCGGAACTACGAGCTGGCCAATGTCTACGGCTTGCCCTATCACCGGGCTGACATCCCAGAGGACGACGCACTCCGGGCGGACCTGTTCTCGATGGTCGGCCTGCTCGGCGACCTCTATGGCGTCGAGCAGACGGTGGACGTCCCACCCGGTCGGCATCGACGGTATCGCCATATGAACACGGCCGCCAAGAATGCCGTCGAGTCGTATGCGGTGCAGGAGGCAATGCGCTACTTCTGCTCGCTTGGGTACGACGTCGACGATGTTGGCGACCGGGAATCGTTCGACTTGATCTGTCGCCTTGGCGACATCGAGATCCATGTCGAGTGCAAGGGCCTGGTGGCCGGCGGAGAGGAGATAACCCTCAGTCGGAACGAGGTCCAGCACGCCCACACCTACCCATGGTGCGCGTTGTTCATCCAAGCCGAGATCAAGCTGGACTGGTCCGATCCGCAGGTGCCGAAGGCGACGGGAGGCACCTCGATCATCCGCGACCCATGGACGATCAACGACGCGGGACTCATCCCGTTGAGCTACCGCTACACCGTCTGAACCCAGGGCCAGACCTTGCCCGAGAGGCCCCGCCAGCAAGATCCTCAAGCGCGAGCTCCGCGACTTGTTTGGGAAGCGCCAGTACGCAATGGCGTACTCACGCTTCCCAAACGGCTAAGGGGAGAGCGGGGCGGGCAGGTCGGTGGTGCCCATGAGGTGGCGGTCGACGGCGGCGGCGCAGGAGCGGCCTTCGGCGATGGCCCACACGATGAGCGACTGGCCGCGGCCCATGTCGCCGCAGACGAAGACGTCGGGGACGGAGGTCGACCAGTCGTCGGAGCGGGCCACGTTGCCCCGGGGGGTGATGTCGACACCCAAGGACGTCAACAGACCGTCCTGCTCGGGCCCGACGAAGCCCATGGCGAGGAAGACGAGCTCGCACTCGAGGTCGAAGTCGGTGCCCTCGACCTTGACGAAGCGACCGTCGACCATCTCGACCTCGTGGGCCCGGAGGCCACGGAGCTGACCGTCGGCGTCCCCGAGGAAGCACTCGGTGTTGACCGAGAACACCCGCTCGCCGCCCTCCTCGTGGGCCGACGAAGTCCGGAACATCAAGGGCCACGTCGGCCACGGCGTCGAGTCGGCCCTGGCGTCCGGCGGCCGGGGCATGATCTCGAACTGGTGGATCGACGCCGCCCCCTGGCGGTGGGCGGTGCCGAGGCAGTCGGCCCCGGTATCGCCGCCCCCGATGATCACGACCCGCTTGCCCGAGGCCGAGATCGGCGAAGCCGCCAAATCGCCCTCCTGCACCTTGTTCGACCACGGCAGGTACTCCATGGCCTGGTAGACGCCCACGAACTCGCGACCCGGGATCGGGAGGTCGCGCCACGCCGTCGCCCCGCCGGCCAACACCACGGCGTCGAAGTCGGAACGCAACGAAGCCACCGAGACGTCGACGCCGACGTTCACGCCGGTCTGGAACGTCGTCCCCTCGGCCACCATCTGGTCGAGGCGGCGCTCCAGGAAACGCTTCTCCATCTTGAACTCGGGGATGCCGTAGCGCAGCAGCCCGCCGATCCGGTCGGCCCGCTCGAACACCACGACGGAGTGCCCGGCCCGGGTGAGCTGTTGCGCCGCCGCCAGACCAGCCGGCCCAGACCCCACCACCGCAACCCGCCGGCCCGTCAACACCGCAGGCACGACCGGCGCGACCCAACCCTCGGCGAACGCCCGCTCGATGATCTCGACCTCGACCTGCTTGATCGTGACCGGGTCCTGGTTGATGCCCAACACGCACGCGGCCTCGCACGGCGCCGGGCACAAGCGACCGGTGAACTCGGGGAAGTTGTTGGTCGCGTGCAAGCGCTCGATGGCCTCACGCCACTGGTCGCGGTACACGAGGTCGTTCCAGTCGGGGATCAAGTTCCCCAACGGGCAGCCGTTGTTGCAGAACGGGATGCCGCAGTCCATGCAACGGGAGGCCTGCGTCCGCAAACGGTCGGCACCGAACGGCTCGTAGACCTCGTGCCAATCCATGATCCGCACCGGCACGGGACGGCGAGAAGGCGTCTCCCGCCCGTGCTTCAAGAACCCCGTCGCCTCACCCACGAGCCGCCGCCATGATCGCGTCCTCCACCGATTCTCCCCGTTCCTCGGCCAGGGCCGAAGCCTCCAGCACCCGCTTGTAATCCTTGGGCATGACCTTCACGAAATAGCGCACCGACTCGTGCCACCGGTCGAGCAGGCGACCGGCTACGGCCGACCCGGTCTCGAGCTTGTGGCGCCTGACCACGTCACGAAGGAACTCCCGATCCTCGTCGTCGAGGGGGTCGAGGTCGACCATCTCCAGGTTGACCCGGGTGGAGAACACCGACGACGGGTCCCACACGTAGGCGACGCCGCCCGACATGCCGGCCCCGAAGTTGCGCCCCACGGGGCCGAGCACCACGACCCGCCCGCCGGTCATGTACTCGCAACCGTGGTCGCCCACGCCCTCGACCACGGCGGTGGCCCCCGAGTTCCGGACCGCGAAGCGCTCGCCGACCACGCCCCGCAGGAAGGCCTCGCCCCCGGTGGCGCCGTAGAGGATGACGTTGCCGGCGATGATGTTCTCCTCGGCCACGATCGGCGACTCCGCCGGTGGCCGCAGCACCAACCGGCCGCCCGACAAGCCCTTGCCCACGTAGTCGTTGGCGTCGCCGTCCAACCGCAGGGTGATCCCGGAAGGCAGGAACGCACCGAAGCTCTGCCCGGCCGAACCGGTGAAGCGCACGGTGATGGTGTCGTCGGGCAACCCGGCGCCTCCGAAGCGGCGGGTGAGCTCGGACCCGAGCATCGTCCCCACCGTTCGGTTGACGTTGCGGATCGGGAACGACAGCGACACCTTCTCCCGCCGTTCCAAGGCAGGCGCGGCCGCGGCGATCAGCTCGTTGTCGAGGGCACGGTCGAGCCCGTGGTCCTGGGTGGTCGTACACAGGCGAGAGGCGCCGTCGGCCACCGGCGGCATGTGCAGGATCGGCGACAGATCCAACCCCGCCGCCTTCCAATGGGTGACGGCGTCGGTCACGTCGAGAACGTCGGTCTGGCCCACGGCCTCGGCGATCGAACGGAAGCCCAACGAGGCCAGCAGCTCGCGCACCTCGGTAGCGATGAACTCGAAGAAGTTGACGACGTGCTCGGCCTTCCCCGCGAACCGGGAACGAAGCTCGGGGTTCTGGGTGGCGATGCCGACCGGACACGTGTCGAGGTGGCAGACCCGCATCATCACGCAGCCCGACACGACCAAGGGCGCGGTGGCGAAGCCGAACTCCTCGGCCCCCAACAACGCACCGATCAACACGTCGCGCCCTGTCTTCATCTGGCCGTCCACCTGGACCACGATGCGGTCGCGCAACCCGTTCAGCAGCAGCGTCTGCTGGGTCTCGGCCAGCCCCAACTCCCAAGGCGCCCCGGCGTGCTTCAAGGACGTCAACGGCGAAGCGCCGGTGCCGCCGTCGTGGCCCGAGATCAGCACCACGTCGGCGTGGGCCTTGGACACCCCCGCGGCCACCGTGCCCACGCCCACCTCGGCCACCAGCTTCACGTGGACGCGGGCCCGGGGGTTGGAGTTCTTCAGGTCGTGGATGAGCTGGGCCAGGTCCTCGATCGAGTAGATGTCGTGGTGCGGCGGCGGCGAGATCAGCCCCACGCCCGGCGTCGAGTACCGGGTCTTGGCGATCCAGGGCCACACCTTGTGGCCCGGCAACTGGCCGCCCTCGCCCGGCTTGGCCCCCTGGGCCATCTTGATCTGGAGGTCGTCGGCGTTGACCAGGTACTCGCTGGTGACGCCGAAGCGCCCCGACGCCACCTGCTTGATGGCCGACCGCCGCAGGTCGCCGTTGGCATCGGCCACGAACCGGTCGGCGTCCTCGCCGCCCTCGCCGGTGTTCGACCGGGCCCCGAGGCGGTTCATCGCAATGGCCAGCGTCTCGTGGGCTTCCTTCGAGATCGACCCGTACGACATGGCCCCGGTCGAGAAACGCTTGACGATCTCCGACACCGGTTCGACCTCGTCGATCGGCACCGGCGGCCGCACGCCCTCCTTGAACTTGAACAAGCCCCGCAGCGTGGCCAGTTGGGTCGACTGCCCGTCGACCATCGAGGTGTACTCCTTGAAGATGTCGTAGCGCTTGGTGCGGGTGGCGTGCTGCAGGCGGAATACGGTCTCGGGGTTGAAGAGGTGGTGTTCGCCCTCGCGCCGCCACTGGTACTCGCCGCCGACCTCGAGCTCGCGGTGGGCCAGCTCGGTGGGCCGCGACGGATAGGCACGGGCATGGCGGGCCGCGACCTCGGCGGCCAGCACGTCGAGGCCGACGCCACCCAACCTGGACGTCGTGCCGGCGAAGTATTCGTCGACCAGCTCCTGCGACAAGCCGATGGCCTCGAACACCTGGGCGCCGGTGTAGGACGCCACCGTGGAGATGCCCATCTTCGACATCACCTTGAGCACGCCCTTGCCGGCGGCCTTGATGTAGTTGCGCACGGCCTTGCGGGACGCCACGCCCTCGATGAGGCCGTGGCGGATCATGTCCTCGATGGTCTCGAAGGCCAGGTACGGGTTGACGGCAGCGGCGCCGAAGCCGACGAGGAGCGCCATGTGGTGCACTTCTCGGGCGTCGCCGGCCTCGACGACCAGGCCGACCTGGGTCCGCGTCTTCTCGCGGATCAGGTGGTGGTGGACGGCGGAGGTGAGCAGCAGCGACGGGATGGGGGCCAGCTCGGCGGT
>JAXDPV010000027.1:0-36237 GCA_034668185.1 Actinomycetota bacterium | reverse complement strand
GCGGCCAAAGTGGCCGCTCCTCGGTTCCCAGGTTCCCGCCTGGCGGTGCCCGCCAGCGGTTCGGATCTGTTGTCGAGACTAGCCCTCGCGGGGGTGCGGCATACAGAGCTCGTCGTACTCGGCGATGACGATCTCGCCGGCGTCGGGGCCGCACGCCGGGCACTCGGGGTCGCGCGGGACCTTGAAGGTGCGGAACGTTTCCTCGAGGGCGTCGTAGGCGAGGAGGCGGCCGGCGAGGGAGTCGCCCAGGCCGAGCAGGATCTTGATGGCCTCCATGGCCTGGATGCTGCCGATGATGCCGGGCAGGACGCCGAGGACGCCGGCCTCCGAGCAGCTCGGGGCCAGCTCGGCGGGGGGCGGCTCGGGGATCATGCAGCGGTAGCACGGGCCGTTGTACGGATCGAAGACGGTCGCCTGGCCCTCGAAGCGGAAGATCGATCCGTGGACGACGGGGATGCGCTTGATGAGGCTGGCGTCGTTGACGAGGTACCTCGTGGGAAAGTTGTCGGTGCCGTCGACGATGACGTCGTAGCCGTCGATGATGTCGAGCACGTTGTCGGCGCCGAGCCTCACGTCGTAGGTGACGACGTCGATGTCGCCGTTCAGCATCGTCAGGGTCTTCTTGGCCGAGTCGACCTTCCGGTCGCCGATGCGGTCGAGGTTGTGGAGGATCTGGCGCTGGAGGTTGGACTCGTCGACGACGTCCATGTCGATGATGCCGATGGTGCCCACGCCGGCGGCGGCCAGGTAGAGGGCGGCCGGCGAGCCGAGTCCGCCGGCGCCGAGCAGCAGGACCTTGCTGTCGAGCAGCTTCTGCTGGCCTGCTTCGCCGACTTCGGGCAGGAGGAGGTGGCGCTGGTAGCGGTTGCGCTGCTCGGGTGTGAGGCTGCGGGGGACGGCCCAGTCGCGGCCTTCGTTCTTCCACTTGTTGAACCCGCCGGCCACCGAGACGACGTCGGTGTAGCCGAGCTGGGTCAGGGTCTCGGCGGCGAAGGCGCTCCTCGTGCCGCCGGCGCAGTAGACGACCACCGGCTTGTCCTTGTCGCTGATCTTGCTCTCGACCTGGCTCTCGAGGTGGCCCCTCGGGATGTGGATGGCCTGGGGGATCGCCCCCTGGTCGTACTCGTCGGGCTCCCGCACGTCGAGGACGACGACGTTGGGGTCGGCGATCTCCCGTTCGGCCTCGGCGGTGTCGACCTCGCGGATGCGGGCCTTGGTCTGCTGGAGGAGCTCTCGGAACGACGCCATAGCGATTGAAACCTTACCGGCTCAGTCGGGATTCCCGAAAGCCCGCCCCCTCCCCTCGCTTTCGGCCACGAACGCGTGCCAGGGCGGGCGCAATTGGCCGAAAGCGAGCTGGTGGCCGCGGCCGGTTTCGCACACTCGAGCACCGCCTGACCGGCGTGACTGTGCGAAAGCGGGGTGGCTGGGGCCGACGAGCGCCGAGGCCGGGTCATGGCCGGCCGGCGAAGGCGGCCGTCCCGATGGGACGCGAAGCGGCCTTGACGCGGCCGTAGCCCAAGCGAGCCCGCGGCCCCGACCCTCGACGAAGGCCCGCCCGCCCCGGGCGGGCCATGCCGCGGCTTTCGGCCACTAGCGCGTGCCATGCCGGGCGCGATTGGCCGAAAGCGACGGGGGGGTTAGCAGGTGCGGACGATCATGACGGTGCAGGGGGCGTGGTGGGCGACCTTGTTGGGGACGGAGCCGAGGAGGAAGCGGGCCTTGGTGGTCATGCCACGGCTGCCGACGACGATGAGGTCGGCGGAGGCGGACTCGGCGATGTCGATGAGGGCACCGGCGGGGTCGCCGGCGCAGGCGTGGGTCTCGACCTCGACCCCTTCGGCCCTGACCTTGGCCGCGGCCTCGGCCACGACCTTGCCGGCCTCGGCGCCTGGGTCGACGAGCTCGTGGATGCCGGCCGGCAGCACCTCGGGCGCCAGGTACATGGTCTCGAGCGGCCGGTAGGCCGTCACCAGATGCAGCTTGGCCCCGCACGTGCGGGCCAGCGCCGTCGCCTGGCGCACCGCCTCGCCGGCCGTGCCCGAACCGTCCGTCCCCACCACGATCGCGTTGAACATGCAAGCGATGATCGGCCCGGCGGCCCACACCCGTCTGTCACGGCCGCGACACTGGGCCGATGGAGTTCCAGGACGTCGTCCGCCGCCGCCGCATGGTCCGCAACTTCGACCCCGACCGGCCCATCCCGCACGAGACCCTCGACCGCATCCTCGACAACGCCCTCCACGCCCCGAGCGCGGGCTTCAGCCAGGGCTGGGCCTTCCTCGTCCTCGAAGGCGAGCAGGAAACCAGCCGCTTCTGGGACACCACCTACCCCGACCACGACAAGCGCACCAACTTCAAGTGGCCTGGCCTCTTCGACGCCGCCGCCATCGTCGTCCCGCTGAGCCACAAGCAGGCCTACCTCGACCGCTACGCCGAACCCGACAAGGGCGTGACCGACAAGCGGGAGTCGTTCTGGCCCGTCCCCTACTGGGACATCGACACCGGCATGGCGTCGATGCTCATGCTCCTGACGGCCGTCGACCACGGCCTGGGCGCGCTGTTCTTCGGCGTCTTCCCCGACCGCGTCGATGCCTTCCGCCGAGCCTTCGACGTCCCGGCCGAGTACACCCCCATCGGCGCCATCGCCCTCGGTTACGCCAGGCCGGACGAGCCCTCGCCCAGCCTCAAGCGGGGTCGGAGGACCCAGGAAGAGGTCGTCCACCGCGGACGATTTCGGGCAGCACCGAGCTGATCGAGCCCCGCACCACCACGTCGACGTAGGGGTCGAACTCGGTGGGCTCGGCGTTGACGATCACCACCGGGATCTTGCGCCGCAAGGCCGTCGGCACCAGGTCGGCCGCCGGGTAGACGGACAGCGTCGAGCCCACGGCCAGCAACAGGTCGGCCCGGGCCCCGGCGGCCGCAGCCCGCGACAGGTCAGAAGGATCGAGCTGCTGGCCGAAGCTCACCGTCGTCGACTTGAGGATGCCGTCGCACGACCGGCACGCGGGATCGTCCTCGCCGGAGCGCACCCGATCGAGGGCCCGCTCCATGGGCGCGGTCTCGCCGCACGACCAGCACACGACCGAGTGGGCGTTGCCGTGGATCTCGACGACAACCTCAGGAGGCAACCCCGCGGCCAGGTGCAGCCCGTCGATGTTCTGGGTCACGACGGTGTCGAGCCGACCCGACTCCCACAGCGAGACCAGCGCCAGGTGGCCGGCATTCGGCCGGGCCGACCAGATCGGGCTCGTCAGGCGGTTGCGCCACGCCGCCCGGCGCACCTCGGGGTCGTCGAGGTAGTAGCGGAGGTGCGAGGTCTTCTCGGCCTCGGGGTTCTTGGTCCACACGCCGTTGGGCCCGCGGAAGTCGGCGATGCCCGAGTCGGTGGAGATGCCGGCGCCGGTGAGCACGAGCACCCGCGAGGCCGACGAGACCAACGCCCGGGCGGCGGCGACCTGCTGTTCCATGGGCCCATCCAATCACCCTCGCCGCGGGTAGCCCGTGTACGTCGCCGCGTCCGCCGAGAGCGCGCCCGATGTCACGCGCCCATCCTCGATCGAGCGGCTACTCCGTGTCGACCCGAAGGCCATCCTTCCTTAGCCAAAGCAGTTGTGCGTCAGGCGAGGCAAGATGCTTCGCAAGCATCGGGAAGGCCTGTCGGAGGTTTGCCTCAGCCTCGAACGGATCATCGGTGACAGAACACACGAGGGTGATCCCGCTCTCTCTCGCGAGGGATCGAAATGAGTCTCTCGAGACCATTTCCTGATCAAGAAGGACCAACGCCGAATATCCGCTTGCAGCAGCATGGCTGAGAAGTTGCTCATCGCTGTATGCCTCGCTCACCCGATCCACTTCCACGCCCGATGAATTCGGCGCTCGTCTGAGCGACTCCGGGAAGGTCGCATCGACGAGAACCCTCACGGCACCGCCGCGATGGCGGTCGCGACGCCTTCGGCGTCTCGAATTTGGTCGGGGGTCAACCCAAAGGCCTTAGCGGCGAACTCGATTGGCGCGGCGTGGTTCGAATTGCGCGCAGCGGCCACTGCGTGAGCGACGGCGCCAACAGTTACCCGGGTGCCCTCGACGCAGGGAAGTCCTCGCACGATTGAGGGATGCACGCTCGTGAGCAGAGATGGACGAAGAAGGCCGGGCACGACGCGATCATCGAGCGAGAACGGACGAAAGACCTCGTCGGTAAACGTGATCACGTCCTCCTCGGCCAACTGGCCGCTCTCCACGTCATAGAGGACTCCGTTCTCGTTCACAAGGACGCGCCCGTCGGTAGTTATACCGGCCGGCACGCGTGAATTCTCTCGCGCAACCCGGACCAGGCGATCGGCAACGTCGACCAGACCGCGTCGTCGGTCAGAAAGCCGAAATAGGTATTGGGCAGCGCGAAGGCCGACGACTTGGCTGAAACGCCAGTACGCCGCTCCTCGGAAGTAGAACGGGGCGAGGCTGTCGTACTTCCTCATGTTGGCCATCTGCTTCGTTCGCACACCCGAGAGATAGGCGACCTCTCGGCGCGGCATCGCCCCATCATCGAAGACCGCAACATCCAGAGCTTCGAGAGGCAACAAGCGCTCCGAGGGCGCAAGGGCATGCT
Source organism: Actinomycetota bacterium (assembly GCA_034668185.1). GTDB lineage: Bacteria > Actinomycetota > Acidimicrobiia > Acidimicrobiales > CADCTF01 > DATLED01. The sequence continues at coordinate 31,625 of JAXDPV010000027.1, read as the reverse complement.
TTGCCTTCCAAGCAGATGGCGCGAATGCGAGAACTTGCCGGACGATGCGCTGGCGGTCCGCCGCAGAGGCGCCACTTTTCAGAGCGAGGCCGTGCGCGTTTGAGCCAATCCGTGGCACCCATCGCGGCAGCCAGACGTCGGGGGGGTTGAGGCCAGTTGGGACGCGCCTGACGGCGACACCGGCAGCGGCCAAGTCGAGAACCATCCGGAACTCAGTTCGAGAGTCCAGGTCCGACCCCACCTCAACTGCGGCTGCGGCGAAAGCTGCGTCTCTTGGGCTGCGAGGGATCCAGCGCAGACGACGTTCAGCCTGGGCTGGAGCACTCTTAGGAACGTGGTCCAGACGCAGCCGCGTCAGGAACAGGTCCTGCTCCCACTCGGCGTCGAGGAAGGCGAGATGAGTGCCAATGAGGTCTCGGAACTCTCCCGTCACCGCTGGGTGGCTATGCAAAGTCGCAGCAGCCAGCGTCGCCTCTGGATCACCTTGCCATACCAGAATTGACAGTCCTCGCGCCGCTTCGAAGAGATCGTACCTTGTGACGATCTCGAACCCGATGCGCAACCGGTCGCGAGAAGCCTCTAGGAGGGGCAGAACGTCACCGATGCTCGAAGGCAGCAGCGCGATCTCATCGTCATCGACGTCGTCGACAAGACGTTCGAACGCCAGACGAGCTGGATCGCTCGCCCACGTATCGATCGTGCTGAGAACCCGGAGCGTCAGATGATGGAGGGCGGGAGACGCAACGGGTTGCCCGATCAGGGCTTCCACAAGAGGTCCTCGACGGCTTCGATCGGCACGGCAGTATCAAGGTACTCCGGTCCGATCCTCAAGCCAGCGGGGTTCCACTGCACTCGTCCTCCGACAGCGGCGTCGAGGGCAGTCGGCGGACGTATGCCGACCCCTGCGGCCCGCATCCGTTCTGGTGTCAGCCGAAAGAGAATAAAGGGAGGGTGTTGGTTCTCCGCCAACTCGAGATTCACCTTCAACTCCCGGCTGTTCATGTCGACCACGGATTCGGCGGCGATGAGCCAGGATCGCTCTCGTAGAAAGACGATTTTTCCGTCCGGGATGCAATTTCGGACGAACATCGCGGGATCGCCGGTCTGCTCCGCAGCGGCGAGGAACGCTCGGGAATCCGTGTTCGCCCAGGCGTCTGTCGTCATGTGTCTCTGTACCGTGGCGACGGGGACGCATCGATACAGGTCGTCAAGTGGCACCTGGTAGACCGCGACGGCAGCCTCAGCTGCGGCCATCGCTTCCAAGCGCCTCTCGACGCGCGCAGCCTCGTCCGGAAGTAGCGCCCGCAAGATGCGGGCTTGCTCGCGGATCCTGGACGGAAGAGCGCTCGCGATGACCTTGTCGACCATCACCGCAAGGTCGTCCTCTGCAGTTCGCACGGTCTACAGCACGATCCGCTCGAGGACCGGTTGCTCCACGAGAGAGGACACCTCACCCATACTCGGCAACGTAGCGACGAGGCATGGCCAGAAAGTGGATGCCTTCTGACCTGGAGTTTTCTGGACTCAGAGCCGTTGGGCCCGCGGAAGTCGGCGATGCCCGAGTCGGTGGAGATGCCGGCGCCGGTGAGCACGAGCACGCGCGAGGCCACCGAGACCAACGCCCGGGCGGCGGCGACCTGCTGTTCCATGGGCCCATCATCGCGGCACCGGCATCTGTAGTGCAGCCCAACGGGTGGCCTCCGACGCCATCGCCGGATGGAAGTCGAGTCGCAACAACTGGCGCTCGGTCTCGTCGGGGTCGAGCCCGGTCTTGAGGTACGACAACGCCAGCTCGCGGGACCGGCGCCGCAAACCCTCGACCGTCGGCCGGCGCAACTGCTCCTCCTGCCAGCGCGTGTGGGCGTCCTGCAACGACTCGGGCAGGCGGGCGACCTGGCGGCGATTCAGCGGAGGTACCCGGCGCCGCACCCGGAGCTCGGAGCCCCCAGGGTCGAGGCCGTCGGCGTCGGCGTCGTCGAGGTCGGCCAGCTCGAACTGCACCAGCCGCCCGATCGAGCGCATGAACGGCGAGTGCTTGCCGCCCTTGTCGCCGAGGCCGAGCCGGCGGGCGGTGATCGCCATCGGCAACTCGTAGCCGTCGGGCGCGGCGTCGAGGCCGGTGACGAGGTGGCGCAGCAGGAACGTGGTGCTCGGGCCGAGGACCCCGAGCCAGAACTGCTCGACGTAGGGCGAGCACGGGTGTTGGCCGACCGAGTCGATGACCGGGTCGGGCCAGGGGTTGACGGTCAGGGTGTCGAGAGGGACGAGGACGGGGGCGGGGCGCAAGTGGTGCCTCCACGCAGGGGCGGGGAACGTGTCGGAGGAGGGAAGCGACAGGGAAACTCTCATTGCATTTCGTGTTCTATCAGTCGATGGAACCGGAAGCAAGGACGACCGCGGCCGCCACCGATCGGGCGTCGTCCGGGGTCACCGACGACGACGGGCCGGACACGAACACCAGGTAGAAGCGCGGCCCCCGCACGAACACCAGGCCGTGCGACACCACCGAGGCCGAGTCCGACTTCTCGCCGTCGCCGGCCTGGCTGAAGCCGTGGGCCCCGGCGATGTCGGGCACGTCGTAGACCCGGGCGCCCCTGGCCTCGATGGTGAGCAGGCCGTCGCCGAGGTAGGCGGTGGCGTCGGCCGGCGAGGCGAACTCATAGACGGCGGCGTAGGCCGTGCGCCCCCCGCTCGCCGACCACGCCCGGGCCTGGCCCCGCAGGAAATGGCGGGTCTCGAGCAACGACCGCTCGGCGGGCTCGTCCTTCTCGGCGGCGGCCGCGGCCTGCAGGTCGAGGGGACCGAGGTGGCGCCCCGGCGAGTCGGGCACCCGCTCCCACCCGGCCAGGACCTCGTCGGGCAGCGCGCCCCCGAGCCCGACGTCGGCCACCACCGCCGGCGCAATCGTCGTGGTGGTCGTCGTCGTGCTTTCCGTCACGAACCCGTTGCCCAGCGACGGTTGCTGACGAGAAGCGAGGAGGAGCAGGAGGACGAGGGCCGCCGACACGACGGCGGCGAACACCTCGGGGCGGCCCTGCCAGCGACCGGCCCGGGTGCCGGCCACCAACATCACCACCACGCGCGACAAGCCGAACAACGCTCCGACCGCGACCGACCACCACACGCCGGCCGACGCGCCCACGATCAACGCCGCCCACCACAGCCACGTGCGCAGGATCGTCAAAGGACCCACGCCCAACCGGGCGCCGTACAACACCGCAACCGTCGGCGGCCCGAACAAGCGACCCCACGCTTGGGGCACCTGACGGCGGACGGAGACCGGCGGCAACCGCGAGACATCCAAGACGAGCGTCCCGACAACGGCGACGACGCACGCCGCCACCGTCACCACGCCACCACCGGCGACCGACCACGCGACCCCGGCGAAGAACCCGGCCAGCGCGCCCGTCAATGCCGCCGTCGACGACAGCAGCACCACGACCAAGAACCGTTCCCGCCCCCGCACCGAGGGCACCACCGTCTCGGCGACGGACAACCCTCAGGGCGACCACAACGACCGCACCGCCGCGGCCAAGGCCAGGGCGGCCGCGACCAGCGCCGCCGCCGACGGGCTCAAGGCGAGGAGATGCGGTCGGTCCAGTAGCGGGAGGTCGGCTGGTCGGGCGCCCGGTTGCGGCGGGCCAGGCCCAACGGCCGCTCGGCCTGCGGCTGGTCGATGACCGGCAGGCCTTGGCCCGACACGCCGATCTGCTTGTGGGCCTCGAAGCCGTTCACGATCGACTGCAGCTCGTAGTACGACGCCATCGACAGCGCGCCCGTTGCGCCCGCCAACGCGACCGACCGGAAGCGATCGCGGTAGGAGAACAGCGCGTCGCGCACGCCGTCCAAGGTGCCGGCCGGGTGGACGAGGATCGGACCGCCGCCCGAGAGCAACGCCGCCGGCGTGATCCCGGACCCCTCGGGCATGAGCGACACGTGCGAGCCGTCGCCGTTCTCCAGGCCGACGTGCATGGCCATGATCTCCGCCGTCAACGACGGCCACGTCTCGGAGAACAACGGCTGCCCGCCCGGCACCTCGCCGGCCCGGCGGGCGGCCTCGGGCCCGACGAGGTACGTCATCGTGATCCCCGAGAGCGCTTTGGCCCGGTCGACGCCGACGATCAACGGGTAGCCCTTGGCCGCGGCGAACGCCGCCGCCACCGGGGCCGCGGCCAACGACAAGCCCGACGGCTCGATGCACACCGCCCGCCGCGGCGCGGCATCTCCCGAACGCAACTGGGCCAGCACGCCGTCGGACAGATCGACCACGGTTGACGCCGACAACGAGGAACGCTCGACCACGATCCCGTAACGACGGAGATCGGCGTCGATGCCCGACGCCAAGCCCGCGCCCTGGATCACGACCTTGCGGGTGCCCAACCGCTGCAACTCGGCGACCAGCGGCGCACCCAACGAGGCACCGGAAGCCAACAACAACGGCGCCTTGGCCCGGGCCGCCAACGGCGCCAGCACGCTGGCGACCAACGGCTGGGCGGCGTCGGCCAACCACACCTCGGGAGCACCGCCCTCGGCGAACCGGGCACGGGACGCACCCGCCGACACCGCCACCGGATCGTCGCTGACGATGGCGCGCAGCGACACCACCTGCACCCGCGGGTCGGCGCCGCAACTCTCGACGATGCACAACACGTTCGTGCCGCTCGGGCAGTAGCCGTGCACGTTGTTGACCGGCGCGCAGCAGTCGCAGATCTTCTTGAGCTCGCCGTCGGCGCAGCAGCCGGTGGCGTACCAGCACCAACCCCACACGCCCCCGTCGCAGTCGTAGGTCGCGCACTTCCCCGAGACGCCCGACTGCCCACACACCCGGGCGTGGGCTTCGTCCTCGACCAGCAAGGTGGCGATGGTCGAGCCGCCGGCCACCAGGACCGCCACCCGGCCGACCCGACCGAGGAACGAGCGCCTGGTCGAGCGCCTGGCCAACCAGCGGCTGGCCTCCTCGATGTCAGGCACTGGCCAACCCCTCCTCGACCAACACCTCGACCTGTTCCAACGAGTTGGCGATGCCCCGGCCTTGCACCACGCCGGCCCGGTCGACGGTCACGACATAGGGCGTCGAGCGCACGTTGAAGGCCGAGAACACGGGCCGCGACGGCTCCCCGAGCGAGACCTCGACGAGGCGCAGGTCGTGGTACTGGCGCTCCATCGCCCGCAGCGAAGGCAACAATGACTCGCACACCTCACACGTCGGCGACGAGAAGGCCACCAGCGTCATGGCCGCCGAGCCGTAGTCGACGCCCGGCACCGGCGGGGCCGCCTCCAACCGCTCGGGTCCTTCGCCGGCGAAGTGCACGCCGAGCGGGCGAAGCCGCGTGTGCAACACGCCGACCTGGCGCAGCAAGGCGACCACGACCACGCTCAGCCCGAGGACGGCGAACCACAACAGCACGTAGCTCGCGACCCAGACGCTGCCCTTCACCGCCGGTGCTCCCCCGGCAGCGGCGTGGAGAACACGTGCCCGCCCGTCATACGTAGCTCGGCCATGGCCAACCCGACGCGCCCCAGGGCGACCACCACCGTGACGACGACCATCGCCGGCAACGCCGGCCAGAGCGCGTCGCCGGTAGCCCCGGTGGCCACCACGGCCAACGCGGCCAAGCCGGCGTTGCGCACGACCTCCAACGGCGACACCGGCCGGTCGTTCGCGGCCGAGCCGAAGCACGCGCACCCGACCTCGACACCGCGGGCGATGGCCCGGCCGATCACCACGGTGAAGGCGGCGAGCAACGCCAACGCCAACCACCCGGCGACCGACGGCATCACGACCAAGCCGACGGCCAACCCGATCTCGACCACAGGAACGACGACCGCCAACACCCCGGGCCCGGGCAGGCCGAGGCCGCGGAACGACGCCACCGTCGCGTCCCGCCCCCGCACCTTGGCCACCGCGGCCCACACGAACACGGCGGCCAACACCAACGCCGCCGCCGAGCTCACCGGGCCGCGACCACGTCGATGACCGCCGTCGGTTGCCCCGTCTCGGCTCCCGAGCCCTCGTAGCCGGCGTCGCCGAAGGCGAACAGGCCGCCGTCGCGCGCCACCAACCAGTAGCCGTTTCCCGACACGGTGGAACCCATGTTGGTGATCGGCTGGTTGAGGTGGCGGTCGCCGGTCGAGCCGAAGTAGGCGGCGTCACCGAAGGCGAAGATGCCGCCGTCGCTGGCCACCAACCAATAGCCGCCGCCGGTGCGGGTCGGCTCCATACCGACGACCGGCTTGTTGAGCCGGCGGTCGCCGGTCGAGCCGACGAAGGCGGCGTCGCCGAAGGCGAAGATCCCGCCGTCGCCGGCCACCAGCCAGTAACCCTTGCCCGTGGGCGTGGCCGCCATCCCGAGGATTGGCACGTTGAGGGCGCGGTCGCCGGTCGAGCCGTAATACCCGGCGTCGCCGAAGGCGAAGATGCCGCCGTCGCCGGCCACCAACCAGTAGCCCTTGCCCGTCGGCGTCGGCGCGATCCCGACGATGGGCGAGTTCAGCTTCTTGCCCGCGGGCGAGCCGAAGAAGCCGGCGTTGCCGAACACGTAGACCACGCCGTTGCGGGCCGCCAGCCAGTAGCCGCCGCCGTTGGCCGTCGCGGCCATCCCGACGACCGGATCGGGAACCGATCCACCGGTGTCGCCCCACCGCCCGGTGCCGGGCCCGTAGGCCAGCACGGCCCCGTCGTCCCGCAACAGCCAGTAGCCCCCGGGCGCGGCCGCCGCGGGCGCGGCGGCGACCAACACCGCAACCACGACAGCAAGGGCGAAACGCTTCACAACCGCGCCGAACGTAGCCGTTTGGGAAGCGCTACAGCGCGATTGCGCATTGGCGCTTCCCAAACGCGGAAGGGGGTTAGCGGGGCTTGCGATAGTTGGCCAACAGTTCCAGCAGGGTGCGCACGCCGAAGCCGGTGCCGCCCTTGGGGAGGTAGCCGTCCTCGTCGGCCCGGAAGGCGGGGCCGGCGATGTCGAGGTGGACCCAGGGGATGTCGTCGACGAACTCCTGCAGGAACAGCCCGGCCGTCAAGGCCCCGGCCTTGCCCCCGGGGGCGCCGATGTTCTTGATGTCGGCGACCTCGGAGTCGATGTGCTTGCGGTAACCGCGCGGCAACGGCAGTTGCCACACCGGCTCGCCGGCCCGCTCGGCCGCGGCCTCGACCTGGGCCGCGAGGTCGTCGTCGTTGGCCATGAGGCCGGCGATGTCGGAGCCGAGGGCGATGGTGCACGCTCCCGTAAGCGTGGCCAGGTCGACGATGGCGTCGGGCGAGGCCTCGGCCGCGATCGACAGTGCGTCGGCCAGCACCAGCCGGCCCTCGGCGTCGGTGTTGAGCACCTCGACGGTCTTGCCGTTGCGGATCTTCAAGACGTCGCCCGGCTTGATGGCCTTGCCGCTCGGCAGGTTCTCGGTGCAGGCGGCCAGCCCGATGACCCGCACCTTGGGGGCCACCGCCCCGAGGGCCGACATGGTGGCGATCACCGCGGCGGCGCCGGACATGTCGCACTTCATCGTCATCATGCCGTCGCCGGTCTTGAGCGAGAGGCCGCCGGAGTCGAAGGTGATCCCCTTGCCGACGATGGCCACGGTCGCCCGGGCGCCGGCGGGGTTGTACTCGAGGCGGATGAGGCGGGGCGGCTCGTCGGAACCGGCGGCCACACCGCCGAGGCCACCGAGGCCTTCGTTGGCGATCGTGACCTCGTCCCACACCTCGACGTCGAGGCCGTTGTCCTCGGCCACCTGGCGGGCGACTTCCTCCAACCGGCGGGGCGTCATCGCCCGGGCGGGCTCGTTGACGAGGTCGCGCGCCAGCGCAACCGCGGCCGCGATGCGGGCGCCGCGATCCAGCCCCTTCTGCACCGCGGCGGCGTTGCGGGCCATGACGATCGCCCGCTCGATGGCGGCCGGCTTGGACTTCGACTTGTAGGTCGTGAACTGGTGGGTGCCGAGCACGAGGCCTTCGGCCAACGCTTGGGCCGCCCGCCCGCGATCGAGCGTCGCCGGGGCGGCGTCGAGCAGCGCCAGCGCGACCGAGGGCGCCTTCCACGCGCCCTTGGCCACGGCCGCGCCGGCCCGGCGGAGGGCGTCCTCGTCGACGTCGTCGGGCTCGCCCATGCCGACGGCGAGGATGGTCGAGCCGTCGTCGGCCAGCAACGGTTGGGTCTGGCCGAGGCGGCCTTCAAAGTCGCGCCCTTCGAGGAAAGGAAGGTCGAGCTCGACGTCGACGCCAGCGGGAATCCGACGGCCGGCGAAGACGGGCACGGCCAGGACGGCGGCGTCGGCCGGGACCTCGCGGGCGGTGGAGAAGGCGATGGCTGCGGGCATTGTCGTTCAGGTCTCCCTGGTCTTGGCGGCGATGGTCGTGCCCTCCTCCTGCCAGCGGGCCATGGCCCACAGCAGCGACGAGAGCCGGTTGAGATAAGGCACGACCGACGAGTCGGGCGCGGCCACGGCGATCGAGCGGCGCTCGGCCCGGCGCACGACCGTGCGGGCCACTTCGAGCAGCGCCGAGATGCGGGTCTGGCCGGGCAGGACGAACTCCGACGGCATGGTGAAGCGGGCGCTGAGGTCGTCGGTGTGCTGGCCGAGGAACTCGACCATCTCGGGCGTCACCAACGAGCCGCCCGCGGCCAGCTTGTGGCGGTTTTCCGACGCCGTGGCCAACTCGGCCATGAGCACGTAGAGGTCGCGCTCGACCTGGAGCAACAGCTCGTCGAGTTCGCCCCCCCGTTCGGCCTCGGCCCTGGCCACGCCGAGGAAGGCCTGGGCCTCGTCGACGGCGCCGTAGGCCTCGGGGGCGTCGGCGTCCTTGCGCACCCGGCCGCCGTAATACAGCCCGGTGGTGCCGTCGTCGCCCTTCTTCGTGTAGAAGCTCACTGCGCCGAGACTATTCGGCCGGCGTCGACCCTCACCGTCCTGGTGACCTCGACGGCCTCGAGCAAGCGGCGGTCGTGGGTGACGAGCAAGAGCGTGCCTCGGTAGGCGTCGAGGGCCCGTTCCAGCTCCTCGATGGCGGCCAGGTCGAGGTGGTTGGTGGGCTCGTCGAGGACGAGGCAGTTGACGCCGGTGGCCATCAACGTGGCCAACGTGGCCCGGCTGCGCTCGCCGGGCGAGAGGCGCTTGCCGGCCCGGTCGACGTGCCGGGCGGTGAGGCCGAACTTGGCCAAGAGCGACCTGGCCTCGGCCAGTTGGGGCATGGCCGCCTCCCGCATGAAGGTGGTGAGCGCGGCCTCGTCGCCGGCGAAGAGGCCACGGGCCTGGTCCATCGTCCCGACCTTCACGCCGGGCCCGAGGTAGCGCTCGCCCGCGACCAGCGGCAACTCGCCGAGCATCGTCTTCAACAGCGTGGTCTTGCCACCGCCGTTGGGGCCGACGATGGCCACCCGCTCCTGCCACGCGACCTCGAGGTCGACGGGCCCGAGGGTGAACGTGCCCCGCTCGACGACGGCGCCGTCGAGGCGGGCCACGACGTCGCCGCTGCGGCCCTCGGGCTCGAACTGGAGCTGCAGCTTCCACCCTTCCCACGGCTTCTCGGCCACGTCGAGGTTGGCCAGCGCCTTCTCGGTGATGCGCACCTTCGACGCCTGCTTCTCGGTGCGGTTGACGCGGAAGTCGCGCTGGGCCTTGTCGTGGTCCTTGGGGTTCTTCTTCTCCTTGGACACGCCGCTGACGGCCCAGTTGCGCTGCTCCCGCAGGCGGTCGGTGAGGCGCGACCGCTCGGCCCTGTACTTGTCGAAGGCCTCGTACTGGTGGCTGCGGGCCAGCTCGCGTGCGGCCACGTAGTCGCTCCAGCCGCCGGCGTACTCGACGGCCTTGTGGCTCTCCTCCTGGAGCTCGACGACGCGGGTGACGGTGCGGTCGAGGAACTCGCGGTCGTGCGACACCACCACCACCCCGCCGGGCAGCCCGGCGAGGAACGACTCCAGCCGGTCGAGGCCGGCGAAGTCGAGGTTGTTGGTGGGCTCGTCGAGGAGGAAGACGTCGAAGCGGGCGAGGAGGATGGCGGCCAGCGCCGCCCTCGCCTGCTGTCCGCCGGAGAGGGCGGCCATCTCGACCTCGAGGCGGTCGGCGGGGAGGCCGACGTCGGCGCACACCTCGCCCGCCCGGGCGTCGAGGTCTTCGCCGCCGAGGGCGAGGAAGCGGTCGAGGGCGTCGGTGTAGGGCTCGATGGCGTCGCCCGGGTCGGTGGCCAGGGCCGCGGTCCAGCGATCCAGGTCGGCCTCGGCGTCGGCCACGCCGGTGCGGCGAGCGAGGTAGCCCCGCAGGGTCTCGCCCGGCCTGGCCTCGACCTCCTGGGGCAGCCACCCAACCTCGAGCCGGGCCGGGCTGCGCTCCACCGTGCCCTCGTCGGGCTGGTCGAGGCCGGCCAGTAGGCGCAACAACGTCGACTTCCCGATGCCGTTGGGGCCGACCAACCCGAGGCGGGACCGGGGCCCGACGGCGAGGTCGACGGCGTCGAGGACGAGGTGGGTGCCGAACGCCTTGGTCACCTTGGTCGCGGTCAACATCGCAGGTAGCATAGTTAGAGGGCTAACGCAGGGGTGCCCGTAGACTTTCGGCCATGGCTGACTTCCTGGACCTCGTCCGCGAGCGGGTCGTGATCTACGACGGCGCGTGGGGGACGAACATCCAGATGCGCGACCTCGGCCCCGACGACTTCGGCGGCGAGGCCCTGGAAGGGTGCAACGAGATCCTGGTCGTCACCAGGCCCGACGTGATCGCCGACGTCCACCGCGACTTCCTCGACGTCGGCGTCGACGTCATCGAGACCGCGACCTTTGGCGGTTTTCCGACAGTCCTGGCCGAGTACGGCCTGGCCGACCGGGCCCACGAGCTCAACGTGCTGGCGGCCCGGATCGGGCGTGAGGTCGCGTCCGGGTACCCGGGCACGTTCCTGGCCGGGTCGATCGGGCCCGGCACCAAGTTCCCCTCCCTCGGCCACATCCCCTTCGCCGACCTCCGCGACTCCTACCAGGTGCAGGCCGACGCGCTGCTCGAAGGCGGCGTCGACCTGTTCATCGTCGAGACCGTGTTCGACCTGTTGCAGGCCAAGGCGGCGATCATCGCCTGCCGCCGGGCCATGGCCAAGGCCGGTCGCCAGGTGCCGCTCCAGGTGCAGGTGACCATGGAGCTCACCGGGCGCATGTTGCCCGGTACCGAGATCGGCGCCGCCCTCACCGCGCTGTCGGCGCTGCGGCCCGACGTCCTCGGCCTCAACTGCGCCACCGGCCCGAAGGAGATGAGCGAGCACCTCCGCCACCTGACGTCGCACTCGACGCTCCCGATCTCGTGCCTCCCCAACGCCGGGCTGCCGTCGGTGGTCGACGGCAAGATGCACTACGACCTCGGCCCTTCCGAGTTGGCCGAGCACCACGCCCGCTTCATCACCGAGTTCGGCGTGTCGGTCGTCGGCGGTTGCTGCGGCACCACGCCCGAGCACCTGCGCCACGTGGTCGAGCGGTGCCGCGACCTCACCCCGGCGGTGCGTTCGGTCGTCGACGACCCCGGGCTGTCGTCGCTCTACAGCCACGTTTCCTACGACCAGTCGCCGTCGTTCCTCGTCGTGGGCGAGCGGGCCAACGCCAACGGCTTCAAGCGTTTCAAGGAAGCCATGCTCGACTCCGACTGGGACACGTGCGTTCGCATCGGCCAGGAACAGGTCGGCGAGGGCTCGCACGTGGTCGACCTCTGCGTCGACTACGTGGGCGAGGACGGTGTGTCGGACATGACCGAGGTCGCTTCCCGGTTCGCCACCCAGGTGACCGTCCCGGTGATGCTCGACTCGACCGAGCCGTTGGTCATCGAGGCGGGCCTAATGTGGTTGGGCGGCAAGGCCATCTTGAACTCGGTGAACCTGGAGGACGGCGCCGCCGAGGGCACCCGTCTCGACCGCTTCCTCACGTTGGCCGCGGAGTACGGCGCCGCGGTGGTGTGTACCTGCATCGACGAGGAGGGCCAGGCCCGTACGCCGGAGTGGAAGCTGCGGGCGGCCCGTTCGATCTACGACCTCGCCGTCGACAGGTACGGCATCGCCCCGGAAGACCTCTTCTTCGACCCACTGGCGCTGACGTTGGCCACCGGCATCGAGGAGTCTCGGGGCGACGGCATGTCGACGCTCGACGGCATCAGGCTCATCAAGTCGTCGCTGCCCGGGGCCAAGACGATCCTCGGGTTGTCGAACATCTCCTTCGGCCTCAAGCCGGCCGCCCGCCACGTGTTGAACTCGGTGTTCCTGCACGAGTGCCAGGAGGCCGGCCTCGACGCCGCCATCGTCCACGCCGGCCGCATCCTCCCGCTCAACCGTCTCGACCCGCGGCACGTCGAGGTCTGCCTCGACCTGATCTACGACCGCCGCCGCGACGGCTACGACCCGCTGTCCGAGTTGCTCACGATGTTCGAGGGCGTGGAGTCGGCGTCGGTGTCGACCAAGGAGGACCGGTCAGGGTGGCCGGTCGAGCAGCGGTTGTCGCAACGCATCATCGACGGCGACCGCGACGGCCTCGACGACGACCTGGCCGAGGCCTTGGCCGGCGGGCGGGCCGCGCTCTCCATCGTCAACGACGACCTGCTGGCCGGGATGAAGGTCGTCGGCGAGCTGTTCGGCTCTGGCCAGATGCAGTTGCCGTTCGTGCTGCAGTCGGCCGAGACCATGAAGGCGGCGGTGCGCTTCCTCGAGCCCCACATGGAGAAGGCCGACCAGGGCGGCAAGGGCACGCTGGTGCTGGCCACGGTGAAGGGCGACGTCCACGACATCGGCAAGAACCTGGTCGACATCATCCTGACCAACAACGGCTACACGGTGCACAACCTCGGCATCAAGGTGGCGGTGACCGAGATGATCGAGAAGGCCCTGGAGGTCGGGGCCGACGCCATCGGCATGAGCGGCCTGCTGGTGAAGTCGACGTTGATCATGCGCGACAACCTGCAGGAGCTGAACTCGCGGGGGTTGTCGGGCCTGCCCGTGCTGTTGGGCGGCGCCGCCCTCACCCGTTCCTACGTCGAGCGCGACCTGCGGACGGTCTACGAGGGCCGCCTGTTCTACGGCAAGGACGCCTTCGAAGGCCTGCGGACGATGGACCGGCTGATGGAGCTGAAGAAGACCGGTTCCGAGGACGCGCTGTTCGGTCGCGAAGTGTCGGAGGGCGAGGTCACCGGTCGCGCCGCTCGCGAGGCCCGGGCCGCGGCCGTCGATCGCTCCACGTTGCCGGCCCGCTCGCCCGAGGTGGTGGTCGACAACCCGGTGTTCGTGCCGCCCTTCCTCGGGACCAAGGTGGTGAAGGGCATCTCCCTCGACGACATCGCCGGCTACCTCAACGAAACCGCGCTCTTCCGTACGCAGTGGGGTTTCCGGCCCGACAAGTCCGTCGCCGAGAAGGACGAGGACTTCAAGGTCCGCATCCGTTCGATCCTGCGGGAGCAGATGGCGTCGGCCAAGGCGTCGGGCGTGCTCGTGCCCGCCGTGGTCTACGGCTACTTCGCGGTCAACGGCGACGGCGACGACCTCGTGGTGTGGTCCGATGCGACCCGCACATCCGAGCTGGCCCGCTTCTCCTACCCGAGGCAGGCGGTCGAGCCCTACCTCTGCATCGCCGACTTCTTCCGCCCCCTCGACTCCGGCGAGGTCGACTACGCCGCCTTCCACATCGTGACCATGGGCAACGAGGTGAGCGAGGAAGCGTTGCGGTTGAAGGCGGCCGACCGCTACCAGGACTACCTCTTCCTCCACGGGCTCGGCGTCGAGATGACAGAGGCCCTGGCCGAGCTGTGGCACCGCCGCATCCGCGAGGAATGGGGCTTCGCTACCGAGGACGGGCCTTCGCTCGCCGGCCTCTTCCGCCAGCAGTACCGGGGCGGCCGGTATTCATGGGGTTACCCCGCGTGCCCCGACCTCGAGGACAACGAGACGGTGGCCGCGCTGTTGGACGCAGCCCGCATCGGCATCGAGGTGTCGGAGGAGACGTCGTACCAGTACCACCCCGAGCAGACCACCTCGGCGATCATCTGCCACCACCCCCAGGCCAAGTATTTCGTGGCCTGATCCGGCCCTGGGTAAGCGCCCGAAACCGGGCTCGGGATACGGGTTCGAGGAATCTTTTTCGATCCTCGAACCGGGGCAGGAAACGGCGTTCTCCTGACGAATCCCTGACGGGGTCCTAGGCCTTGTTCCCGTTCTCTGGAGGATTCGTGAACCGACGTTTTGCCCTCATGCTCGCGGCCGGCACTGCTGGTGCCTTGGCCATCGCTGGTCCGCTACACGCCCTGCCCAAGGGCACGGAGGACTACAACCACAACGGCGCCCCCGTCACCTTCGCCTGCGACAACGGTGACGACTCGATCACCTACGCCGCGCCGCCGGCGCTGTGGCCGCCGAACCACAAGTACTACAAGGACATCGTCGTCACCGCCAACGGCGACGCCGGCGACAGCGTCGACCTGATGACGACCGGCACCCACAACCAGTACGAGGGCGACGTCGAGCAGAACGGCACCGGCAACACCGGCGACGACGTCCGCCCCGCCGACGGCGTGTTCAACAAGTCGCAGGGCGAGGACGGCAACGCCGAGTTCGTCGCCGACCAGAAGGGCACCGGCTCGGCCGCCGAGACGTGGTGGGCCCGGGCCGAGCGCTCCGGCCACAAGAGCGCAGCCGACGCCCAGGGCCGCGTCTACACCTTCAGCTACAACGCCACCTTCAACGGCGTTGCCTGCTACTCGTCGCCCCGGACCTTCGAGGTCGTCGTCCCCCACGACATGCGGATCGCCAACCGCTGAGGTCGACACCTTCGATGAGGTTGCGAAAGGGCCCGGCTTCGGCCGGGTCCTTCCGCGTCGGGCTGGTGGCGGCCTTGGTGCCGCTGCTGTTGTCGTCGGCGTGCGCCAACCCATTCGGTCGCGAGACTCCGGCGACGTCGCCGGAGCCGCTGCCGGGGTTGGGGCAGCGGCCCGCGGGGTCGCCCTCGGCGGTGGCCGGCGACGGCAGCGGCGATAGCGGCCCGGCCACCACCGCGGCCGGAAGCGCAACCCCGCCGGCTTCGACGGCGCGCCCTGTTGGTGCGACCGCGCCTGGCGCGACCGCGCCCACCAGTCCTGCCGGACCTGGCGGACCTGGCCCCTCGCCGCCGACCACCATCGCGGCCCGTACCGCGGCCCGGGCCGAGGACGCCGCCGGGGACGCGGGAGTCGGCGACCCGGCCTACGCCGATGCCCGCCTGTTCGCGGTCGAGGACCTGGGCGCGCGGGCCCGGGTCACGGTCCGGGTCGGGGGCGCGCTGCCGGCCAAGCTGGCGAGCGAGGAGGTCGTCGGCATCGGCGTCGACTTCTACCGGACGAACGGCACCGAGAGCGAGTACCAACTCTTCGCCGACGGCGGCTCCGACGGTTGGCGGGCGTACCTGCAGACGCCGGCCGGGTTCGTCGACTACCCAGGCGACTTCCACCTCGGCGGCGACACCCTCCAGTTCGAGGTGGCGTGGTCCGACCTCGGCGGCGCCCCGACCGGCTCGGTGCGGGCCTTCGTCGACTGGGCCAAGCCCACCGTCGCCGGCGTCATCCAACGGACCCAGGACCTCGCGCCCGATCGCGATCGCGCTCCCCTCAACTAGCGAGGACGGCCCGGGCCACGAGGTCGGTGCCGAAGGCGGTGAGGATGGCGAGGTACAGCAACCCGGTGGCGGCCATCACCGCCGAGTACGCCTTCTCTTCGAGCGCGGCCCTGGTCACGAAGGTGAGGGCGATGGTGGTGACCGCGCAGGCGATCCAGAACCAACCGAGGATGCCGCCGTAGCCGTCGTCGATGGTGCCGTTCAGCACCGAGACCATGCCGGTGGGCAGCAGCAGCACGGCCACCTCGAAGGGCCAGACGATGGCCAACCAACGGTTGAGCTGGTTGAGCGGGCCACGGGCCAGGCCGGGCTGCACCAGGTACCAGTGGCCGATGAGCATGGCGTCGGTGACGGCGCCGAGGAAGGCCGCGCCCACCAACGTGCGGGCGACCGAGAGGAGGTGGGGGCCGAGGCCGGCCGATGGCGACGTCACGTCGGCCCAACCGGCGGCCACCAGGCCGATGGCGCCCACGACCGGGGCCACGAGATCGAGCCACGGGGGGAACTCGTCGGCCTCGACGTCGCGCTCGACGACCGAACGGTCGATGCCGGTCATGGCCGCCACCCGGGCCGAGCGCCGTTCCTGGACCGCCCGCTGGCCCGACACGCCCGCCTTCCGGCGGACCACCGACACGACCAGGGCCGCGCCCGCCGACACGGCCACGGCCAGAGCCGAAACGTCACGCACCCACACCGCGTCGCCGATCCGGCCCGCGGCCACCGCGCCCACGGCCAGCACCGCGAACACACCCCGCAACAGCCAGCCGTAGCCGAGCCCGACCTCGCGCCGCCTGGTCGTCACCCAGAGGAACAAGAGGCCGCCCACGGCCCATTGCAACAGGACGGTGGCGGCGTCGAGGCGGATCATGGCGGCAACAACCTAAGGTCTGCGTGCGTGTTCGAACGACTCAGACGACGGGGGGAGTGGAAGTTCTTCGCCGTCCTGCCCCGGGCCAACCGCGGCCTGGCCTACGGGTGGTGGGCCATGCTCATCCTCCGGGGCGCGCTGCCGGCCGCCTTCGCCGTCGCCATGGGCGCGCTGGTGGCCGCGGTCAAGGCCGGCCACCCGCTGGGCACGCCCCTCACCGCCGTCGGCGTGATCTTCGTCGTGCTCCAGGTGCTCAGCCCGCTGCACGCCCAGGCCGGGATGAACCTGGGCGACGACCTCGCGGCCTGGCTCAACGACCACCTCCTCCGGACGACCGTCGGCCCCGCCGGCATGGGCCACCTCGAGCGGGCCGACCTCACCGACGAGCTCACGTTGGCCCGCGACTTCGACCTGGGCATCGCCGGGCCGCCGATGGCGATCTCGATGGGCTTCATCGCCAGCGGGCTGGTCGAGGTGGTGGCCGGCATCGCCGCCGGCCTCGTGCTCTTCGGCTACCGGTGGTGGGCGCCACCGCTGGTGTGGGCCGCGTGGGGCTCGACCCACTGGCTGCTGCGGGAGAGCTCGATCTGGCGCGACCGCAACACCGACGAGGTGAAGGACGCGCAGCGCCACGCCGACTACACCTACCGCTTGGCCGTCGACCCGCCCGCGGCCAAGGAGCTCCGCCTCTTCGGCCTGAGCGACTGGACCGTCGACCGCTTCGCCACCAACCGCCGCCGGCTCGTCGACCTGCGCTGGCAGGCGACCCGCTTGCGCCAGAAGCCGCTGCGCTGGACGGTGGCCATCCTGGTCGCGGCCAACGGGCTCGTCTTCTGGAGCCTGGCCGCCGACGCCGCCGCCGGCCGCATCGGGCTCGGCTCGGTGGTCACGTTCGCGTCGTCCGCCATCGGCGCCAGCGCCCTCGCGTTCGGCGGGCTCAACTGGGCGCTGACGATCGCCGGCCAGGTGGTCGACGCCGTCCTCGGCCTCGACGCCAAGATGGCCGAGGCCGGTGCCCTCGCCGGCGGCAATGGCGAAGGCGCGGCCGCCGGTATGCCCGCGGTCGAGGTCCGCTTCGACCACGTCGGTTTCGCCTACGACACCAGCACGTCGGCCGTGCTCGACGGCCTCGACCTCACCATCCCGGCGGGCTCGTCGTTGGCCATCGTCGGGGTCAACGGCGCCGGCAAGACGACGCTGGTGAAGCTGCTGTGCCGGCTCTACGACCCGACCTCGGGGGCGATCGAGGTCGACGGCGTCGACCTGCGCACGGTCGACCTGCCGGCGTGGCGCCAACGGGTCACGGCCGTGTTCCAGGACTTTGTCCGCTACGAGCTCTCGCTGCGGGAGAACATCGCCCCGCTCGGCGCGCCCGACGACGAGATCATGGCGGCGTTGGCCGACGCCGGCGGCGAGGGCCTGGCCCAACTCGACACCGTGCTGGCCCGGGGATACGACGGCGGCACCGAGCTGTCGGGCGGGCAGTGGCAGCGGGTCGCGCTGGCCCGGGCCCTGTGCGCGGTGCGCATGGGTGCGGGGCTCGTGATCCTCGACGAGCCCACGGCCCAACTCGACGTGCGGGGCGAGGCCGAGATCTTCGAACGGGTGCTGGCCGCCACCCGGTCGTGTACGACCGTGCTCATCTCCCACCGCTTCTCGACCGTGCGCCACGCCGACCGCATCGCCGTGCTCGAAGCCGGGCGGGTCGTCGAGCTCGGTACCCACGACGAGCTCATGGCCCTCGGCGGCCGCTATCACACGATGTTCGAGTTGCAGGCGTCGCGCTTCACCGAGGCCGAGGAGGAGCCCGATGGCATCGTCCTTGCCTGAAGTCGAGCTGCCCTCGGCGGTGAAGTCGCTGTGGCGGTCGCTGCGCCTCGGCTACCGGGCCGAGCCCATGCTGTTGGCGCTGGCCGCAGGGACGACGTTGGCCGCGGCCGTTCCCGATGCCCTCTTCGCCCTCGGCCTCAAGTTCCTGGCCCAGGCGGTGGGCGACGGCGACCGGGGCCGCATCCTGTTCGCCGCCCTCGGCCTCGGCCTGCTCACCACCGGGGCCTGGTTGTTGAAGACGGTGAGCGAGCGGGCCAACCGCAAGTTCGCCGACCGCTCGACGGTCGTGATCGAGTCGCACGTGGCCAAGCTCCAGGCGACGGTGGCCACCATCGAGCACCACGAACGACCCGACTACCTCGACCGGCTGTCGCGCCTGCGCGACCAGGTGTTCGCCCTCAATCACCTGTACGGGTCGCTGTTCTCAACCGCGGGCGCGGTCCTGCGGTTGGTGCTCACCCTCGGGTTGCTCATGTCGGTACACCCCGCTCTCATCGTGCTCGGCGTCTTCGCGGTGCCGACGGTGTGGGTTTCGAGTTGGCGGGCCGGCGTCGAGCAGGTCGTCTACGAGCGGGGCGCGCAGCACCTCCGCCGGGCCCGGCACCTGTTCGTGTTGGGGACGACGGCGGCACCGGGCAAGGAGATCCGGGTGGCGGGCAACCAACAGCGCTTGCTCGCCGGCCGTGCGGAGGCATGGGACGGGTACCTCCGGCCGTTGGCCAGGGCCCGGTGGGTGACCGCGGCGCTGCAGTCGTTCACGTGGGCGCTGTTCGGGGCGGCCTACGTCGGCTGCGTGGTCTACGTGGCCTCGACCCTGCACCGGCCCGCGGGCGACGTGCTGCTGGTGCTGGCCGCGGGGTCGCGCCTGTCGTCCTACATCGGCCAGACGGTGAGCGAGGCCAACTTCCTGCGGGGCATCTGGCTCGACGCCTCGCAACGGTTGGCGTGGCTCGAGGACTACGCCGCCAGCCGGTCGGCGTCGGCCGACGCCGCGGTTCCTTCACGACTGGTCGACGGCATCCGCTTCGAGGGCGTGTCCTTCTCCTACCCGGGCACCGATCGGGTGGTGTTGGAGGACGTGAACCTGGCCTTGCCCGCGGGCTCGGTGGTGGCGGTCGTGGGCGAGAACGGCGCTGGCAAGACGACGTTGGTGAAGCTGCTGTGCCGCTTCTACGACCCGTCGTCGGGGCGCATCACCGTCGACGGCGTCGACCTGGCCCGCATCCCGCCGATCGGTTGGCGCTTGCGGTTGGCCGGCGCGTTCCAGGACTTCTTCCGCTTCGAATACCAGGTGCGCCGCAGCGTCGGCCTCGGCGACCTCGACCGGGCCGACGACGTCGGCGCGGTCGAGATGGCCGTCGACCGGGCCGGGGCCGCAGACGTGGTGGGCAAGTTGCCCGCGGGCCTCGAGACCCAGCTCGGGCCGACGTGGCACGACGGCGTCGAGGTGTCGTTCGGCCAGTGGCAGAAGCTCGCCCTGGCCCGGGGCTTCATGCGTGACGACCCGCTGGTGCTGGTGCTCGACGAGCCCACCGCGGCCCTGGACGCCGAGACCGAGCACGCGCTGTTCGAGCGTTACGCCGCCGCCGCCCGGGCCGCCGACGGCGGGGCCAACGGCCGCCTCACCGTGCTGGTGTCGCACCGCTTCTCCACCGTCCGCATGGCCGACCTCATCGTCGTCCTCGACGGTTCGCGGGTCGTCGAGTTCGGCTCCCACGAAGACCTGATGGCCCTCGGCGGCCAGTACGCCGAGCTCTACGGCATCCAGGCCTCGTCCTACCGCTAGCCCGCGCTACAACAAGCCGAGGACCGAGCCGGCGCCGTCGACCTGCACCGCGGTACCGCTGACGAACTTGGCCGGCTCGGAGCAGAGGAAGGCGACGACGCGGCCGAAGTCGTCGGGGTCGCCGACCGGGCCGGGGATCGAGCCGCCGCCGTGCAACGCCCGGATGCGGTCGGTGTCGTGGAGGCCGGGGCAGGCCAGGTTGACGGTGACGCCGTCGGCGAACACGTCCTGGGCCGCCGTCTTGGCCCAGGCCCAGAGGCCGGTGCGGGCCAGGTTCGACAAGGCCAGCGTCGGGATCGGCTGCTTGATCGACGACGACGTGATGAAGCAGATGCGCCCCCACCCCTTGGCCCGCATGTGGGGCAAGGCCTCGCGGGCCAGGCGGACCGAGGTCGTGAGGTTGGCGTTGACCGCGGCGGCGATGGCCTCGTCGTCGACGTCGAAGGCCCGGCCGGGCGGCGGGCCGCCGGCGTTGCCCACGACGATGTCGATGGTGCCGAAGTGCTCGACGGTGGCCGCCACCAACCGGGCCGGCGCCTCGGGTTCGGTGACGTCGTCGACGACGGCCAGCACCTCGCCGCCGGCGTCGCTGACCGCGGCCGCGGCCCCGCCCAAGGCTTCCTCGCCCCGGGCGCAGATCACGACCTTGCACCCCTCGGCGCCGAGCGCCACCGCCGCGCCCCGGCCAAGGCCTTTGGACGACGCCGTCACCAGCGCCACCCGCCCGGCGATGCCGAGGTCCACCGGCCTAGGCCTCGACCACGTGGAGGTCGTGGTCGGCGGTGTTGAGCGGGTCTGGCCCGCCGTCGGTGGCCACGACGATGTCTTCGATGCGGGCGCCGAACCGGCCGGGGAGGTAGATGCCGGGCTCGATGGAGAAGGCGTGGCCCGGGGCCAACGGCAACGCGTTGCCGGCCACCAGGTACGGGTCCTCGTGCTCCTCGAGGCCGATGCCGTGGCCGGTGCGGTGGATGAAGAACTCGCCGAAGCCGGCGGCGGCGATGCGATCGCGGGCGGCGGCGTCGACCGACTCACAGGTCGCGCCCACGACCGCGGCCTCGACCGAAGCCGCCTGGGCGTCCTGCAACACGTCGTACAAACGGCGGAACTCCTCCGGGGGCGGACCGGTGAAGACGGTGCGGGTGATGTCGGAGCAGTAGCCGGCCATCGTGCCCCCGAAGTCGCACACCACGGCCTCGCCGGCGCCGATGACACGATCGCCGGGCTCGTGGTGGGGGCTGGCCGAGTTGGGCCCGCTGCCCACGATGGCGAAGTTGACACGGCCGTGGCCCTCGGCCCGCAACCGGCGCCCGATGTCGGAGGAGACCTCGGCCTCGCGCCGGCCGAGCAATGCGATCTCGCCCTTCAACAATTGCGCCGCCACCCGGTCGGCGGCTTCGGCCGCGGCCCGCAATGCCGCGATCTCGTCTGCGTCCTTCACCGCCCGCAATGGCGACGTCACCGCCGACGACACCGACCATGTGGCCTCGGGCAAGGACCGCTGCAGCCCGACGAGGAAGGTGGCCCAGCAGCGGTCGGAGATGGCGAGCCGGGCCCGTGAGCCCACCAACCCGGCCACGATGGCGACGGGGTCGTCGGTCTCGTTCCACGGCCTGATGGAGAACACCTCGGGCCGCTCCTCGACGCGGGGCGCCTCCAACCGGGGGACGACCAGGGTGGCCTCGCCGTCGGCCGGCAGCACCAGCATCGTCAGCCGTTCCAGGGGCATGGCCTCGTAGCCCGTCAGCCACGGCAGGTCGGCGCCGAGCGACAGCAACAATGCGTCGACCCCGACCTCGGCCATGCGGGCCCTGACTCGTTCGAGGCGGGCGGCGCTCATGGCGCCAACGCTAGGCGATGCCGACGATCGGCTTGTTGAGCTTGATGTCGCCCGTCGAGCCGAGGAACTCGGCGTCGCCGAAGGTGAAGATGCCGCCGTCGCTGGCCACGAGCCGGTAGCCCCGGCCGGTGGCGGTCGAGGTCATCCCGACGATCGGCAGGTTCAGCCTGATGTCGCCGGTCGAGCCGAGGAAGGGCGCGTCGCCAAAAGCGAAGATGCCGCCGTCGGCCGCCACGAACCAATACCCCTGGCCGCTCGGCGACGCGGCCATGCCGACGATGGGCTTGTTCAAGCGGATGTTGCCGGTCGAACCCAGGAAGGGCGCGTCACCGAAGGCGAAGATGCCGCCGTCGGACGCCACGAACCAGTAGCCCTGGCCGGTGGGCGACGACGCCATCCCCACGATGGGTTTGTTCAGCCTGATGTTGCCGGCGGAACCGAAGAAGCCGGCGTCGCCGAAGGTGAAGATCCCGCCGTCGGCGGCGACCAACCAGTAGCCGTTGCCCGACGGCGTCGACGCCATGCCGACGATCGGCGAGTTCAGCCTGAGGTTGCCGGTCGAGCCGAAGAAGCCGGCGTCGCCGAAAGCGAACATGCCGCCGTCGGCCGCGACCAACCAGTAGCCGCTGCCCGACGGCGTCGACGCCATCCCCACGATGGGCGAGTTCAATCTCAAGTTGCCGGTCGAGCCGTGGAAGGTCGCCGCCCCGAAGGTGAAGATGCCGCCGTCGCTCGCGACCATGCGGTAGCCCTGGGGCTTGGGCGCCGGCGGGGGCGGGGGCGCGGTCGTCGTGGTCGGCGGTGGCGCGGTGGTGGTGGTCGTGGTCGGTGGCGGCGCTGTCGTCGTCGTGGTCGTAGGCGGGGGCGGCGTGGCGTAGGTGAACATCGAGCCAGGCCCGGTGGCGCTGTCGATCCCCTGCTTCGACACCTGGACGGCCACCGTGCTGGCGGCCCGGGCCGGCGACACCGCGGTGATCGAGGTGTCGCTGTCGATCGTGAACGAGGCGGCGTCGGCCCCGCCGAAGCGCACGGCGGTGGCGCCGGTGAAGTTGGAGCCGGTGATCACCACCGTCGTGCCTCCCACGGGCGGGCCCGACGACGGCGACAGCGACGACACCACCGCCCGGGTCACGTAGGTGAACTTCGACCCGCCGTTGACGGCGCTGTCGAACTCCTGGTTCGACACCACCACGTCGACCTGGCCGGCGGCGTGGGCCGGCGTCACCACCGTGAGGCTGGTATCGGAGTTGACGGTGAAGGAGGTCGCGGCCACGCCGCCCACCTGCACCGCGGTCGTGCCCGAGAACTTGGTGCCGGTGACCGTGATCGTGGTGCCGCCCTCCGTCGGCCCGACCGACGGGCTGACGCCGGTGACGACCGGCCGGGCCACGTAGGTGAAGGTCGACGCCGAGCTCGTCGTGCTGGCCACGCCCTGCTTCGCCACCACGACATCGACCACTGCCCCGGCGTGGGCCGGCGAGACCGCGGTGATCTGGGTGTCGCTGTCGACGCTGAACCCCGCGCCCACGCCGCCGAAGGTGACGGTGGTGGCGCCGGTGAAGTTGGAGCCGGTGATCGTGACCGTCGTGCCGCCCTCGTCGGGCCCGCGGGCCGGGCTCAGCCCGGACACCATCGGGCGGTTCACGTAGGTGAACCGGTCGGCCGCGGTGATGGCGCTGTCGAAACCCTGGCTGGTCACCACCACGTCGACCACGCCGGCGGCGTGCGCGGGAGCGGTGGCGGTGATCTGGGTGCCGGCGCCGTTGACGGTGAACGAGGCGGCGTCGACGCCGCCGAAGCGCACCGCCGTGGCCCCGGTGAAGCCCGAGCCGTTGATCGTCACCGTCGTGCCACCCTCGACAGGACCGGCCCTGGGCGTGAGCAACGTCACCACCGGCCGGGCCACGTAGGTGAACTTGGTGTTGGCGCTGGTGGCGCTGTCGATGCCCTGGTTCGACACCACCACGTCGACCTGGCCGGCGGCATGGGCCGGAGCGGTGGTGGTGATCTGGGTGCCGGCCCCGTTCACCACGAACGACGCGTTGACGCCACCGAAGCGCACCGCGGTAGCGCCGGTAAAGTTGGAGCCGGTGATCACCACCGAGGCGCCGCCGTCGGTCGCGCCTTCGGTCGGTGACACCGAGGTCACGACCGGCCGGGCGACGTACCGCAGCGTGGCCGCCCCGCTGGTGCCGTAGCCGGTGGTGACGGTGACGGCCACGTCGCCGGGCCCGTGGTTCTGGGGCGGCACCACCGTGATCCGGTTCGAGCTCACCACCGTGACCGTCCCCCCGGCCACGCCGTCGAACAGCACCTGGGAGTCGGCCGAGAAGTCGCTGCCGTCGATGGTGATCGAGCCCACGGCCTCGTTGGCCGGGACCACCGAGGGCGTGACCGTGGTGATCGTCGGCGCCGGGAACGACATCCTCGACGCCACCGTTCCCCAGTCGCAGCCCGCGGCCGTCGCGCCGGGCGCGAGCTTGGCGTACTCGCCGCCGACCCACCCCGACTTGGTGTCCGACGGGTCGAGGGCGCCGAAGCCGTAGTCGCCCCAGCGGCTGGCGCCGGTCGACGAGAAGCCGCACGCCGGCGCCGCCTGGTCGTAGGCGGCCTCGCCCGGCTTGAGCACGGTGATGGTGGAGACCTTGTTGGCGTCAGAGGCGAGCTGGCCGGCGCCGGCGAAGCGCACGAACGTGCTCGGCGACGACATCGAGAAGCCCACGAACATGTCGCCCAGGCCGTTGAACGTGACCGCCGGGTAGAAGACGTGGTTGCCCGACTGGCTGACGTCGAAGTCCTGGGCCACCGTCGGCGTGCCCGCGGTCGACACCTGGATGAGCCGGCCGCACGACCGGTCGGCGGTGTCGCCCGCGGGCCGGCACAGGGTGCTCCCGCCGACCCACAGCTTGTTGGCCATCCACACCGCGTTGAGGAAGCGGTCGTCGCTCGAGTCGATGGTCTCGGGGCCGTTCTGGGTAGCCGCCGGCGGGGGCGAGGTGACCCGGATCGTCCGCTGGGTCTCGGTCTCGGTCACGGTGGCCAGCGACGGGCTGCCGCTCACCTTGATGATGCCGATGCTGGCCGACCCCACCGACACGTTGCGGTTGTAGACGAGGTAGGCGTCGGCCCCGGCCGCCTGGTTCTGGGCCGGCACGATGGCGAAGCGGGTGGCGCTCGCGGTGCTGAGGACGGACGCCGGCTGGGTGCCGGCCATCGCCTGGGCCTTGTCGAGGGTGACGTACTGGGCCCCGGTGAACGACTCAGTCGGCAGGGTGTTGAAGCTGTCCCAGGCGATGACCACCTTGTCGTCGGTGACGCCGAGCCGGGGTTGGTCGAAGAGCACGCTGGCCGCGCTGCTGTCGGAAGCGACCACGTAGTTGTTCCACGCGCCCGCGGGGTTGCTGGTGGCCGACACCGCCAGGTGGAGGCGGCCGCCGGCGCCGGCCATCGTCGTCGACCGGAACGACATGGCCGACAGGAACCATCGTGACGAGGCCGCGTCGAACATCACCCGCGGGTCGCTGATGCGGTATCCCGCGGGCGGGACGAGGAGGGTGGCCAGGCTGGTGGGCCCGGCCAGCTTGGTGCCGGTCGCCTTGTCCCAGATGGAGTAGCTGGAGTTGACGGCCTCGACGATGCGGTCGGTGCTGACCGCGAAGGAAACGTCGGGCGGGACGAGGAACTGCGAGTTGCCGAGGGCGGTGACCTGCTGGTCGAGGCTCACCAGCGGGTAGGTCGCGGTGCCGACGGCGGCCTGGGCCTCGACCTGGGCCGCGGCCTGGCGTACCGGCGGGGCGACCAGGCCGACGACGAGGAGGAGCGCGGCCAGCGCGCCCCGGCCAACCCTGCTCAACGGGCGGCCTCGGCGGCGGCGCGGGCGTGGTAGCTCGACCGGGTGAGGGGCGAGGCCTGCACGTGGGCGAATCCCATGGCCTCGCCGACGATGCGGAGGGAGTCGAACTCGTCGGGCGTCCACCACCTGGCGACCGGGAGGTGGCCGGCGGTGGGCCTGAGGTACTGGCCGAGGGTGACGATGTCGACCCCGACCGCCCGCAGGTCGTGGAGGGCGACCACGACCTCGTCCTCGGTCTCGCCCATGCCGAGGATCAGGCCCGACTTGGTGGTGAGCCCGGCCGCCTTGGCCCGGCCGAGCACGGCGAGGCTCCGCGCATACGACGCCGACGGCCGCACCGCCCGTTGCAGGCGGGCCACGGTCTCGAGGTTGTGGTTCAACACGTCGGGGCGGGCGGCGAAGATCGTCTGCAACGCCCCGGCGTCGCCCTTGCAATCGGGGATCAGCACCTCGACGTCGATGCCGGGGTCGCGCTGCTTGATGGCGGCGATGGTGGCGGCGAAGGCGGCCGCGCCCCCGTCGGCCAGGTCGTCCCTCGCCACCGCGGTGACGACGGCGTGGCGCAGGCCGAGTTGCGTGACCGCTTCGGCCACCCGCTCGGGTTCGCCGGGATCGGGCGGCCCTTCGGGGTGGCGGGTGTCGACCAGGCAGAAGCCGCACGCCCTGGTGCAGCGCTCGCCGTTGATCATGAAGGTGGCGGTGCCGTCGTTCCAGCAGTCGAAGATGTTGGGGCAGCCGGCCTCTTCGCACACGGTGACCAGGTCGAGGCTGCGCATCGTCTTCTTGAGGTCGCGGTAGTCGGCGCCCATGTCGGCCTTGACCCGCAGCCACTCGGGCTTGCGCTCGTCGATCGGCAACGCCGTCGAGGTGTCCACCCCCGCCGCCGCCAGCCGCCCCAGCTTCCCGAGCAACTTCACCGGCTGCCCTGCCCCCACCCCACTCCCGCTTTCGGCCAAATCCACAGGCGTGAGCACGCGCTCGTGGCCGAAAGCGACGTTGGCTCGGATGGTTCCGCCGCCGCCCCATCGTTGGGCGGCGCGGGCGACGACGGCGTCGACGACTTCGTGCATGGTGACGGCGAGGCCTTCGGCGGCCAGCGACGTCACCGCCTTGTCGGCGATGCCGCACGGGACGATGTGGTCGAACATCGACAGGTCGGGGTCGACGTTGAGGGCGAAGCCGTGCATCGACCGGCCCCGGGTGAGGCGCACGCCGATGGCGCAGATCTTGCGGTCGCCGACCCACACGCCGGGATAGCCGGCGAGGCGGCCGGCGCCGGGGAGGCCGAGGTCGGCGAGCACATCGATCACCAGTTGCTCGACCGCGGCCACGTAGTTCGGGGTGGCCTCGGGGCCCATCGGCACCGACACGATCGGGTAGCCGACGAGCTGGCCGGGCCCGTGGTAGGTGACGTCGCCGCCCCGGTCGGTCTTGACCATCTCGGCCCCGACCGATGCCGGGTCGACGAGCACGTGGGCCGGGTCGGCCCGCACGCCGAGGGTGTAGACGTGCGGGTGTTCCAGCAGCAGCAGGTGGTCGTCGGTGGCGTGTTGGAACAGCGCCCGTTGCAGGGCGTGGGCGTCGGCGTACCTGACCCGCCCGAGCCAGCGGGCGTGGAGGGCCACTAGGAGAGTTCCGCGGCCCAGTCGCGGGTCTCGAGGATCTCCTTGAGGCGGGCGAGGAAGGCCGAGGCGTAGGCGCCGTCGTAAGCCCGGTGGTCGAAGGCGATGGCGAGGTTGCCGACAGGATGCACGGCGATGCCGTACCCACCGCCGGGCAACGGCAATGCCACCGGCCTCGGCTTGACCCCGTCGGTGCTGAGGATGGCGACCTGGGGCTGGTTGATGATCGGGCCGGTGATGAGGGTGCCGTAGCCGCCGGCGTTGGTGATGGTGAAGGTGCCGCCGCCGATCTCGTCCGCGCTCAGCTTCTTGGCCTTGGCCCGCCTCCCGAGGTCGGCGATCTCCCGGGCCAGGGCCCGCAGCCGCTTGGTGTCGGCGTCCTGGACGACCGGGACGATCAGGCCGTGGAAGTCCATGTCGACGGCGATGCCGAGGTTCACGTAGTGGTGGACGACGAGCTCGTCGTTGCCCACGCTGGCGTTCACGTGGGGGAACTCGCGGATGGCGTCGACCGTGGCCCGGGCGATGAACGGGAGGTAGGTGAGGCTGGCGCCTTCCTCCTCCTTGAACTTCTCCTTGTTGGCGTTGCGGACCTTGTCGACGTTCTCGTAGTCGACCTCGATCACGACCAGCGTGTGGGCCGAGGTGTGCAGCGACCTGACCATGTGCTCGGCCGTGCGCCGGCGGATGTTGGAGAAGGGCACGACCTCGTCGCGCTCCCCCGCCCGCGCCGCCGCCGGCGCCGGGGCCGGAGCGGGTGCTGGCGCGGGGGCCGGGGTCGGAGCCGGTGCTGGCGCGGGAGCTGGCGCGGTTGCGGGCGCACCGCCGGTGGCGCCCGAGTCGATGACGGCGAGGACGTCGCCGCGGGTGATGCGTCCGCCGGCGCCGGTGCCCTTGATCTGCGCCGGGTCGAGGTCGTGCTCGGTGATCAAGCGGCGCACGACCGGCGACAGCACCAGCCCCGAACCACCCGACTCCCCGTTGCTGCTCGGGGGTGCGGACTCGGGCGCGGCCCCGGTCGGCTCGGGCGCGGGCTCGGCGCTGGCCACGTCGGAGCCGGACGTGGGCTCGGGGTCGCCGCCGCCGGCGGACTGGCCGGCCTGCGCCGGAGCCGGAGCCGGAGCCGCGGCCGCCGCAGGAGCCGGGGCCGCAGAACCATCGGGCGGCGAGTCGGCCACGACGGCCAGCACGGCCCCGACCTCGGCGGTCTCGCCCTCGGGCACCTTGATCTCGGTGAGGTATCCGGACACCGGCGACGGCACCTCGGAGTCGACCTTGTCGGACGAAACCTCGTAGATGACCTCGTCCTCCTCGACCCGGTCGCCCACGTTCTTCAACCACTTGGTGATGGTTCCCTCGGTCACCGTCTCACCGAGCTGCGGCATCGTGATGTCGGCCATTACGTGTGGAGTCCTCTCCCCGTGAGCGCCAGCACCGTCTCCCCGAACACCTCGGACAGCGTCGGGTGGGGCTGGATGAACGCCGCGACCTCGTCGACGGTGGCTTCCCAGTTGACGGCCATGTACCCCTGGCCGAGTTGCTCGGTGACCCACGGCCCGACCATGTGGACGCCGAGGATTGTGCCCGCCCGGCCGTCGGGCCCCTTGGCCGCGATGACCTTCACCATGCCGTCGGGCTCGCCCAGGATCAGCGCCCGGCCGTTGCCGATAAACGGGTCCTTCTTCACGACCACGTCGTACCCGGCCTCGAGGGCCGCCTCCTCGGAGAGCCCGGCGAAGGCGACCTCGGGATAGGAGTAGATGCACCAGGGCACCTTGGTGTAGTCGATGCCGGGGCTGGGCTCGCCGAGGATCGTGCGCACCACCGAGATGCCCTCGGCGAACCCGACGTGGGCCAGCGCCGGGTGGACGCCACCCTCGATCGAGACCAGGTCGCCGACGGCGAAGACGCCGTCCTCGCTCGTACGCATGGCGGCGTCGACCTTGACGTAGCCCCGCTCGTCGGTGGCCACGTTGCTGCCCTCGATGAGCAAGCCGTCGCTCAACGGCCTGCGCCCGACCGACACCACCACGAGGTCGACATCGACCGACTCGCCCTCCCCGAAGTGGACGGTGGTGCCGTTGTCGCCCGGCGTATGGCCGGTGACGCTGACGCCGGTGCGGATCTCGATACCGCGCTTCTTGAACGACCGCACCACCACGTCGGCGACCTCGCGGTCGCAGCCGGGCAGGACCTTGGGCAGCGCTTCGAGGATGGTGACGTTGACGCCGAGGTCGGCCATCGTCGACGCGAACTCGCACCCGATGGCGCCGCCGCCGATGACGACGGCCGAGCGCGGCAGGCGGTCGAGCATGAGGAACTCGTCGGACGTGAGGACGTAGCGGCCGTCGAGCTCGAAGCCCGGGATCGTCCTCGGCACCGAGCCGGTGGCCAGCACGATGTGGGTGCCCTTGAGCTCGGTGCCGTCGCTCACCTTCACCGTGTGGCCGCCGGCGAGCTGGCCGGTGCCGTGGACGGTGGTGATCTTGCGCCGCTTCATCAGGCCCTGGAGGCCCTTCCAGAGTTGGTCGACGACCTTCTCCTTGCGGGCCTGGCTGACCGCGAAGTCGACGGTGGGCGCCTCGGCCGAGATGCCGAACTCCTTGGCGCTGCCGACGTGGCGGAACACGCTGG
Organism: Actinomycetota bacterium; assembly: GCA_034668185.1. Classification (GTDB taxonomy): domain Bacteria; phylum Actinomycetota; class Acidimicrobiia; order Acidimicrobiales; family CADCTF01; genus DATLED01. The sequence goes on along the minus strand of JAXDPV010000027.1, from coordinate 1,599 downwards.
CCGTCTCGAGGAACTCCTTGGCCGGGATGCAACCCCGGTGGAGGCACGTGCCCCCGACCTTGTCCTTCTCGACGACGGCCACGTTGAGGCCGGCGGCGGCCCCGTACAAGGCGGTGGCGTACCCGCCCGGGCCGCCCCCGATCACGACCACGTCGAACTGTTCTGCCATGCGCCGGAGCCTACCGCCGCCGGTTAGGAACCTTCGACGGTCAACGAGCGAGCAAGACCTGCAAGGCGAAGGCCAGCGGGATGACGACCGCGCACACGAGCGCGGCGATCACGAGCTTGTAGGTCTTCACGTCGAACCAGCGTAATAGCGTGGCGCCTTGGTCGAATTGGCCGACCCGGCTGCGGGGTGGGGATCGAAGGCGCTGCGGCGGGCGACGGTGACCCTGGCCGTCACCCAGCTCGTCTCGTGGGGCGTCCTCTTCTACGGGTTCGCGGTCGTGGCCCCCGACGTCACCGCCGACACCGGATGGTCGGAGTCGGTCGTGTCGGGGGCCTTCGCCGTCGGCCTGCTGGTGGCCGGCCTGGCCGCGCCCGCCATCGCCCGCACCCTCGGCCGCCGCGACCCCCGGCTGGTCTTGAGCGCGGGATCGATCGCCGGCGTGGCCGGCATGGTCGCCTTCGCCTTCGCCCCCAACGTGGCCGTCCTTTACGTCGCCTGGGTGGTCGTCGGCCTAGCCATGGCGGCCACGTTGTACGAGCCGGCGATGGCAGTCCTCGTGGCCATCGACCCGAGCCGCCGCCACCGCACGCTGGCGGCGGTGACCGTCGCCGGCGGCCTGGCCAGCACGGCCTTCGCCCCCTTGTTCGGCTGGGCCGCCACCGCCTTCGGTTGGCGGGCCGCCATCGCCGTGGTGGCCGTCGCCGGCGGGGCCTTCACCCTCACCCTCCACGCCATCGCCCTGCCACCGGCCCACGTCCACATGGCCAGCGGCACCAGCGTCACGCCGCTGCCGGCACCACCGTTCGACCGGCCTCTCCGCCGCCTGCTCGGCGCGCAGCTCTTCGAGAACGCGGCCATCCTCGCCACCACCGTCCACTTCACCGGCTTCCTCCTCGACCGCGGCGTCAACCTGGCCACGGCCGCCGCCGCCCTCGGGATCATGGGCCTCGGCAAGGTCGGCGGCCGCCTCCTCCTGCTCGGCCCGCTCGGCCGCGGCCGCCTGGCCGCGCTGGCGGCCGGGGCCAACGCGGTGCAGGCCGCGGGCCTCGCCCTCCCGCTGTTCGTCACCGGCCGGGCGATCCTCTTCCCCGCCATGGTCGTGGTCGGCGCGGGCAGCGGCGCGACCACCGTCCTGCGCCCGCTGTTGGTGGTCGAGCTCGTGGGCCCGGCCCCGTTCGCCGCCGTCAACGCCCGCCTCCAGCGGGCCACCACCCTGGCCCGGGCCGCGGCCCCCTTCGTCCTCGGCGCCGCCGTCGCCGCCACCAACTGGCCCACTGCCTGGGCTCTCGCCCTCGTCGCCTTCGTCCTCGCCGCCGAGCGCTACCTCGCCCTCTCCCGCTTGTGACAGCCGGGTACCGCCGAATTCCGCGGGAACCGGCTGTCCACACGCTCCGGAGGTCGGGACCGACGCTTCGGGCGGGGCTTCGGGG
>JAXDPV010000026.1:0-3586 GCA_034668185.1 Actinomycetota bacterium | reverse complement strand
GAGGGTGAAGGTGCCGAAGTTGATGAGGTCCTTCACCGTGTAGGGGTCGGCGGCGAACTTCCGGATGGTCATGATCGGGCCGTGGATGGCCAGCGGCGGCAGGATGGCGTTGACACGGGAGCCGTCGGGGAGACGGGCGTCGACCATGGGCGACGACTCGTCGATGCGACGACCCACGGCGGACACGATCTTCTCGATCACGTGCCGGTACTGCTGGTCGTCACCGAAGGCGGCGCCGGTGTGGTGCAGCTTGCCGTCGCGCTCGATCCAGATGTCGTCGTAGTTGTTGCACATGATCTCTGTGATCGACGGGTCCTGCAGCAGCGGGTCGAGCGGCCCGTAGCCGAGGGTGTCCTGGATCATCTCCTGGAGGAAGGTGCGGCGCTCCCGGGGGGAGATCTTCACGTCCTCCCTGGAGATGATGCGGTCGAGGGCGGACTTGACCTCGTTGGTGAGCCCTTCGGGCGTGAGCCCGTGGACCTTGGGCGCGACCTCGGCCAGGACGAGCTCCCGGACCTTCTTCTTGGACGCGTGCCACGAGGCAGCCGATGTGGCTCCCGCCCGGCGGGCGGTGGCGGTCTGGCCGGTCTCGGTCGGGCGGGTGGTCACCCGCCGGCGAGCGGTTTCGCCGGAGGTCAGTGCCGACCGGGATGAGGATGCCGCTCGTTCCTGGTCCTCCAGGGCTGCGAGCTTGTCTGAGAGTTTCACGGTCCTCCCTTAAGAGCCGGTCGATTGAGGCGTCAGGTGGAAGATGCGGCTGAACAGGCCGGCCTTGCGGGCCCCCGGCTCAGTGAAGGTGGGCACCCGCGACTGCATGCCCTCGGGCAGCAGGGGGGCCATGCCGGCCGCCATGCGCTTGCTGACTTCGGAGTTGGGGTTGAAGGCCAGGATGGGCGTCCCGACGTTCACCGACTTGCTGACCTCCCGGGCGTACGGGAGCACCGAGCTGAAGCCCTGGGCGAAGAGCTTGGTGATCTGGTCGACGTCGATGCCGACGTCCTTCTCCGCCTTGTTGAGGACGAGCTTGACGTTCTCCGAGGGGATCTTGAGCTTGTCCATCGTGTTCAGGAACACACCCATGTTGCGGACGCTGGGCAGGTCCATGGTGGCCATGATGTAGAGCTGGTCGGACAGGTCGAAGGCGGCCAGCACGATCTCGGTGAGCGCCGCCGGCGTGTCGACCACGACGTAGTCGAACTTGGCCCGCACCGCCTCGATCACCCGGGCCACGTCGGCCGGGTGGATCCGGTCGGCGTCGGACGGGTCCTTCGGGGCGGCCAGCACCTGCACGCCGCTGTCGTGGGCGACCACGTACTCGGCCACGTGGGCCTCGAGGTCGGCATCGTCCTGTTCCTCACGGGCCAGCAGGTCCGAGATGGTGTAGCGGGGCCGGAGGCGCAGAGCGGTGCTGACCTCGCCGAACTGCAGGTCGAGGTCGATGATGCAGGTGCGCTTGCCGGTGTGCTGGTGGAGGAAGTAGGCGAGGTTGGTCGCGTAGAAGGTCTTGCCGCAGCCGCCGGTGGCGGAGGCGACGGTGAAGACCATCCCCTGCTTGCCGTGACCGGCGACGGCCCCGACAGCTGCCGGGGCGCTGCTCATCCGGGGCCGGCTGACACCCACCGCACGCTCGATGGCGTCGTAGAGCATCCGGTCCGACACCGGGAGCTGGAGGAGATCCAGCGCCCCGGTGCGGACGATGTCACGGAGGGCGGCGTCCGGCCGCTTGTCGAATGCGAGCAGGAGGCTCATGGCCGGCGACTCGTCGTGCAGCGCCTGCATCCGAGCGAGGCTGGCCTTGGTCCCGAGGCTGGGCCCGGCGATCATCACGTCGAAGGGACCGCTGCTGGCGATGACCTCGTTCACAATGGCCAGGCGGTCACAGGGGACCACCTCGGGGCGGGGCCGGAGGTCTCCGGCCACCCCCCGGACCTGGTCAGCCAGGTCCGGTTCCTTTTCGACTACGAGGATCTTCGGGTTTCGCACGGTTCCCCTACAGGGCCTTCAGAGCGTCGCCCACGCTGGAGCCGGGGGTCTCGCCGACGGCGGGAGCGTCCTTGCTCACGAGGGAGAAGTAGAGGTTCTCGAAGCTGGTCAGGTAGACGAGGCGCTCGGCCTCGACCGGGGAGACCGCCAGCAGGTAGACGAGGCCGGTGCCACCGGGCTGGCCCGGAGTGGCGGCGAGCGTCGTGCCGTTGACGTTCAGGACCTCGGTGTTCTGCATGATCAGCTTCACGCTGGAGGCGCCACCGGCGTCGGGGGACGCCTTGACGACGCCGTAGATGTTGATGCGGTCACCAGCACCGGCGAACCCGGCCACACCGGGAACGTTGGCCAGCTCGAGGGCGAGGGCGGTCTTGCCATCGGGGATCTTCAGGGTGCCGATGCGGGTCTGCGTGGCCTGGAACTGGTCGGAGGTGATGATCTGGCCTTCGGGCACGCCCAGGATGGCGGAGCGGCCGGCGAGCTGGGTCGGGTCGGTCAGGGCGTTGAGGGGCTTGACCGAGTCGGCCACGACCTTGCTCTTCACCAGGCCGTTGTTGGCCGCGTCGGCACCGTTGGTGCCGGCGGGAATGGGCTTGGATGCCACGAGCACGGCGACCTTGCCGGACCCGGCGACGGGCGAGCTGTCGCCGTTGTCGCGCAGGATCAGGAAGGTGGCCATCGCGCCGACGATGAAGACGGCGAGGCCGAGGGTAACAATCACGTTTGAGCGCTTAGCCATTGGGTTGTCGGCTCCTGGTCGGGGTTCTTGGTAGGGCGTCTGTCGTTCCGCCCACGTAGTTGTCGGCCGGCTCCCCGCCGATCTGTAGCCGGATTTCCGTAACGCGCCCTCAAGCTGCGGCGGTTTCGATCCGATACGTCTTCCGTACCGACCGATCAGGGCCCAGCCACTGGGGATGAGGAGCTCACCGTGAGTGACAGCCGTAGATCCGCGCCGCCCGCGCGGTTTCGCCGTGGGGACGAGTCCGGGGCGGCGCTCGTCGAGTTCGCCCTGGTTGTCGGCCTGTTCATCTTCATCCTGTACGGGTTGATCTCTTTCGGGATGATCCTCGCCCAGAAGCAGAAGATCACCAACGCCGCCGCCGAGGCGGCCCGCTCCGCGGTCGGTGAGACCTCCGACGCCAGCGCCATCACCGTGGCGACGGCCCGGGTGACGAAGCTCCTCGGCGCTCCCGGGAACTACACGATCGGCCCCGACCCCGCCGGCAAGCCCACCGTCACCACCTGCTCCCCGCCCGCCGTGGGCCAGTGCATCACGGTGACGATCACCTACGACTACGAGCACCACCCGATCGTCCCGCCCGCCCCCGGCCTCGGCCTGGTCACGCCCAAGACGTTCGCGTCGACCGCGGTGGTGCAGTACAAGTGAGCGTCCACCAGCGGTTCGACTTCGTCCGCCGCATCGGCCGGGCCCGCGACGAGCGGGGAGCCATGCTCGTGCTCGCCGCCACCGGGCTCGTCCTGGCCATGATCTTCTCCGCCCTCGCCATCGACATCGGGTTCCTGGCCGCCGACAAGCGCACCGACCAGAAGATCGCCGACATGGCGGCCCTCGACGCGTCGCGCAACCTCCTCAACATCCAGC
>JAXDPV010000025.1:0-8530 GCA_034668185.1 Actinomycetota bacterium | reverse complement strand
ACTCACGCCCGGGCGTGAGATCTGGCACCCAAAACGGGAGTGTCACACCCTCGCGACATGCTCGGCGACATGACCAGACGCGACGATGCTCCGCTCCTTGCATTGACGGCTCGGCAGTACGGCTTGGTCTCCTGGCGTCAAGCACGGGAGTCGGGCTTCACGCCGAGCGCGCTGCACCACCGTCTCGACGTTGGCCGGTTGGAATGGGTCACCCGCCAGGTGCTGGGGCTGGTGGGCCGATCGGCCGACCGGCGAGCGCCGTTGATGGCCGGCACGCTCGACGCCGGCCGCGGGACGGTGGTGTCGCGGCGGGCGGCGGCCGCCCTTTGGGGGCTGCCCGGCTATCGACACGGGCCGGTCGAGCTGGCCCGGCAGAAGAACCTGCGCTGCCCGCGATCGTCGGCGGGGCGGATCTTCACCGTGCGCTACCTGCCCGAGCACCTCACCGCCGTGGTCGCGGGTATCCCGGTCGTGTCGCTGCCCTACCTGCTCTTCCAGCTCGCCGGCTTCGAGCACCCCGCTCGGGTCGAGCGGCTCCTCGACTCGGTGATCACACGAAGCCCCGGAATCCTCGTTCGGCTGCATGAGCTGCTTCCAGAGCTGGCGGAGCGCGGCCGCAACGGCATCGTGCTCATGCGCGAGCTGTTGGCCGAGCGGCCGCCGGGCACGCGTGTCGTGGCCAGCGGGCTCGAGGCACGGTTCGAGCGCATCCTGCGCGACGCCGGCGAGCGACCGCTCGAACGCCAAGTCGACGTCGGCGGGCACAAGTGGATCGGCCGCGTCGACTTCGCCGATCGTGCGCTGGGTGCGCTCTTCGAGGTCGACAGCGTCACCCACCACGCCAGCGTGCTCGACGCCGCCAACGATGCGGCGCGCGACGCAGCACTCCTCGCGGCTGGGTGGCGAGCCGTCCAGCGCATCCCTGAGGAGTGGATCTGGCACGAACCGTGGCGGGCGCTGGCCGCCGTCCGCCGCACCCGAACCCTTTTGGGTGCCAGATCTCACGCCCTGGCGTGAGATACGGGACCCAAAAGCCCTAGGAGCCGAAGTTAGGAACCTTTGCCGGGGAGCATTCGGTAGGCGTCGTAGACGGAGTCGACGCGCTTGAGGGCAGCGACGACGGAGTCGAGGTGGGCGGGGTCGGCCAGCTCGAACTCGAAACGCATACGGGACACCTGGTCGGCGCCCGTGTGGGAGAAGCTCGAAAGGATGTTGACGTGGGACTCAGAGAGAATCTTGGTGACATCGGCCAACAGCCGGGTGCGGTCGAGCGCCTTCACCTCGACCGACACGGTGAACGAGCCGCGGGCCTCGCGGTCCCACTCGACCTCGATCAGCCGCGACTCCTGGCCCGACATCAAAGCGGCGGCGTTGGCACAGTCGGCCCGGTGGACCGACACGCCCCGGCCGCGGGTGACGAAGCCGATGATCTCGTCGCCGGGCACCGGCGTGCAGCAGCGCGACAACCGGATCATCACGTCGTCGAGCCCCTCGACGTAGACGCCGGTCGTCTGGGTCGACGAGCGCCGGCGGGGCGGCGTGCGCACCGACGACGGAAGCTGCTCCTCGTGGTCGCCGCCGCGAAGCTCCTTGGCCAGGCGCTGGGCCACCGACTTGGCCGATACGTGGCCCTCGCCGATGGCCACGTGCAACGACTCGAGGTCGGCGTAGTGCATCGACTCCGCCAGCTTCACCAGGATCGACGACGACGTCAGCTTCTGGACCGGCAACCCCTCACGCCGGATCGCCTTGGCCAGGTCGTCCCGCCCGTTCTCGATGGCGTCTTCCCGCCGCTCGCGGGAGAACCACTGGCGGATCTTGTTGCGGGCCCGGGGCGAGGCCACGATGTCGACCCAGTCGCGCGACGGGCCCTTGGCCACCTTGGCCGTGACCACCTCGACGGTGTCACCCGACTGCAGCTTCTGATCGAGCCGAGCCATGTTGCCGTTGATGCGGGCGCCGATGCAGTGGTGGCCGACCTCGGTGTGTACGGCGTAGGCGAAGTCGACCGGCGTCGAGCCGACCGGCAGCGAGATCACGTCGCCCTTGGGCGTGAAGACGAAGACCTCGTCCTGTTCGAGGTCGAGCTTCAGCGCCTCGAAGAACTCGGTCGGGTCGACCGTCTCCGACTGCCAGTCGACGATCCGCTGCAGCCACGGCGCCTCGGGCGTGGCCGGCGCCGATGTCGGATTCTCCTTGTACCCCCAGTGGGCAGCCACGCCGTACTCCGCCTGGGCGTGCATCTCGTTGGTGCGGATCTGCACCTCGATCTGCTGCCCCTGGGGCCCGACCACCGTCGTGTGCAGCGACCGGTAGAGGTTGAACTTGGGCGTGGCGATGTAGTCCTTGAACCGCCCGGGCATCGGGTTCCACGTCGAGTGGATGGCGCCGAGGGCGGCGTAGCAATCCTTCTGCGACGACACCAGCACCCGGATGCCGACGAGGTCGAAGATGTCGGCGAAGGCCTTGCCCTTGACGACCATCTTCTCGTAGATCGAATAGAGGTGCTTGGGCCGGCCGGTGACCTCGCCCGAGATGTGGTGCTCGGCCAGCCGCTCCCGCACGACCTCGAGCACCTGGGCGATGTAGATGTCCCGCTCGGGCGCCCGCACGGCCACCATCTGCTCGATCTCGGCGTAGCGCTTCGGGTGGATGACCGAGAAGGCCAGGTCCTCCAACTGCCACTTGACCTCTTGGATGCCGAGCCGGTGGGCCAGCGGCGCATAGATGTCGAGCGTCTCCTGGGCCGTGCGCTTCTGCTTGAACTCCGGCATGGCCGCGATCGTCCGCATGTTGTGGAGCCGGTCGGCCAGCTTGATGTAGATGACCCGGGGGTCGTTGGCCATGGCCAGCAGCATCTTGCGCATCGACGCCGCCTGCTGGGCCTCCTTGGTCTCGAACGAGATCCGCTCGAGCTTGGTGACGCCGTCGACGATCGACGCCACCAGCGGACCGAAGTCGCGCGACACCTCTTCGATGGTGATGCCGGTGTCCTCGACGACGTCGTGCAGCAGCGCGGCGGCCAGGGTGATGTCGTCGAGGCCGATCTCGGCCAGGATCAGGGCCACGGCCAGCGGGTGGGAGATGTAGGCCTCCCCCGACTGGCGCACGACGTCGGCGTGGGCCCGCTCGGCCACCTCGTAGGCCGACCGAACCAGCGCGGTCGAGGCCTTGGCGTGCTTGGGGAAGGAGTGGAACGCGGTGATGATCGTGGCCAGGGGGTCGGCCACCGCCGGGACGACGTGGCGCCGCCACGGCAGGACCCTGGTGCGGTCGGTCGTGGCCATCAGCGCTGTCCCCCTCCCCTAGTCGTAGGTGATCAACGAAACCACGTCGTAGCCCGCCAGCTTCCCGCGCCCGCCGAGGAAGCCGAGCTCGATGATGAAGCCGAGCCCCATGACCACGCCGCCGAGCTTCTCGACCAGGCGGACGGTGGCGGCGGCGGTGCCGCCGGTCGCCATCACGTCGTCGATGATCAAGGCCCGCTCGCCGGGAAGGACGGCGTCGCGGTGGATCTCGAGCAGGTCGGTGCCGTACTCGAGGGCGTACTCCTCGCTCTCGATCTGCCACGGCAGCTTGCCCGCCTTGCGCACGGGCACGAACCCGGCCCCGAACCGGTAGGCGACGGGGGCGGCGGTGATGAAGCCCCTGGCCTCGATCCCGAGGACCTTGTCGACGGGCCGGTCGGAGAAGTGGTCGGCCAGGGCGTCGATGGTGAAGCGGAAGGCTTCGACGTCGCCGAGGAGCGGCGTGATGTCCTTGAAGACCACGCCGGCCTTGGGGAAGTCGGGGATGTCCCGGATGTGCTCTTTGAGCCAACCGGCGTCGCCTGCCATGCAGACGAGGCTACCGGCGACGGCCCTTCTTCCGGGGACGAGGCGCCGCGCCGGTGCGGGTGGCGGGCCTCGGCACCTGGTCGCGCGGCTCGCCGCCGAGCGTGCCCGAGCCCGCCGCAGCCGCGGCCGCCGCCGGCGTCAGCGGCCCGCCCACCGCGCCCGGCCGGGCCTCGAGCCGCTGGCGGATCGAGGCGTAGCGGGGCTCGCGCTCCTTGAGCGCGGCCAGCAAGGGCGAGGCGATGTAGATCGACGAATACGCCCCGGTGAGCAGGCCGATCATCAGGGCCAGGCCGAAATCCTGCAGGGTGGTGGCGCCGAGCAGGAACGCGCCCACGAACAGGATCGAGAAGATCGGCATGATGGCGACCAGCGACGTGTTCAGCGACCGCATCAGCACCTGGTTCATCGACAGGTTGACGACGTCGCCGTAGGTCATGCGCCCGGTCGAAGCCAGGCCGCGCGTGTTCTCCTCGACCTTGTCGAACACGACGATGGTGTCGTACAGCGAGTACCCGAGGATGGTGAGGAAGGCGACCACGGTCGCGGGCGTGACCTCGAACCCGGACAACGAGTAGACGCCGACGGTGATGAGGATGTCGTGGAACAGCGCCGCCAGCGCGGCCATGGCCATCTTGGGCTCGAAGCGCCACGAGATGTAGATCGTGATGACAACCAGGAAGGCGATCAGGGCGCGCAGCGCCTTGCCGGTGATCTCGCTGCCCCACGACGGCCCGACCTCGTTGACGCTGATCTGCGACGGGTCGACGTGCAGGGCCTTGGCCAGCGCATCGGTGACCGCGGTCTTCTTCTCCTGCTGCTGGGTGGCGTTGCCGGCCTGGGGATCGGCCTGCACCCGGAGGATGTTGGTGCCGAGCACCTGGATCTTGGCCTCCTGCAGCCCGAGCGGGCGCAGGGCGTCGCGGGCGGCGCTGACCGACGGGTTGGACGTGGGCACCTCCCACGCGGTGCCGCCCCGGAAGTCGATGCCGAAGTTGAGGCCCCGGGTGCCGAGCGAGACGGCGCCGATGGCGATGATGATCCCCGAGATCAGGAGCCAGCGCTTGGTGTTGCCCACGAAGTCGAAGGCGGTCTCGCCGTGGTAGAGGCGGTACCAGATGCTGCGGCGGGGGGCGTCACTCATACGTCGTCCTTGGCCACGGCCAGGCCCCGGGCCACGCCGAAGAACCGGGCTTCGGTGAAGAAGCGGTTGCGGCCCAGCAGAGCGACCGTCGGCCGGGTGAAGAAGTAGGCCACGAACAGGTCGAGCAGGGCCGAGATCCCGAGGAAGAAGGCGAAGCCCCGCACCGAACCCACGGTGAGGAGGTAGAGGAGAGCGGCGCCGATGAGCGAAGAGATGTCGGCGGCCAGGATCGTGCGGTAGGCCCGGCTGAAGCCCCGGTCGACCGACGAACGGATCGACTTCCCCGACCGGATCTCGTCCTTCAGCCGTTCGAAGAAGACGACGTAGGAGTCGACGGTCACGCCGACCGACACGATGATGCCGACTGCGCCCGCGAGCGTGAGCGCCAACCCGGTCTTGGCCCCGAGGTACGACACCAGCGACCACAGCAGCGCGCCGGAGACGCCGAGCCCGAACACGACCACGATCCCGAGGGCCCGGTAGTACAGGATCATGTAGATCATCACCAGGCCGAGACCGAGGAGGCCGGCGATGATGCCGGCCCGCAGCGAGTCCTGGCCGAGGGTGGCCGACACCGTCTGCGTGCTCTGGGGCTTGAGCTGCACCGGCAGGGCGCCGAACTTGAGGACGAGGGCGAGGTCGCGGGCGTCGCCCTCGGTGAACGTCCCCGAGATCTGGACGCTGCCGGAGAACTGCGGCTGCTGCACCGTGGGCGCCGATTGCACCACGCCGTCGAGGACGATGGCGATGCGCTTGGTCGGGCAGGTGGCGGTGGCGTTGAAGCACACCGACGCCAGTTGGTTGAAGACGGTGTTGCCCTCGCCGGTGAGGTCGACGCTCACGGTCCAGTCGCCGCTCACGCCCTGGGGCGGCACCGCCCTGGCCGACTTCACGATCGTGCCGGTGGCCTGGCTCGGCCCGAGGGCGAGGCGGCCGGTGACCTTCTTGGTCTTCTTGCTGATCTCGGGTAGCACGACCTCGCGGTCGGGAAGGTCTTCCTCCCGGGGCGTGGTGCCGGCGATGACCGTGGTCGTGGTCGTCGGAGCCGCGGCCGCGGCGTCGGGTGCGGCCGTCGTGGTGGTGGCGTCGGGCGCGGCCGTAGTGGTGGTCGTGCCGATGTCGGGGGCGTTGGGGTCGGCCGGGGGCAGCGCCTCGATCACCGGACGGAAGCGGAGCTCGGCCGTCTGGCCCACGATCTCGAGGGCGCGGCGCTGGTCCTTCACGCCGGGGAGCTGGACAATGATCGACGAGCCCTGGGTGCTGATGTCCGGCTCGGCCACGCCGAGGGCGTCGACCCGGTTGCGGATGATCTCGACCGACTGCTTGAGCACGCCCTTGTCGACCTTGCGGTCGGGCTGGAGCACGACGTAGGCGCCGCCCTGCAGGTCGAGGCCGAGGGCGGGCTTGTTGCCGGCGACCAACGTCCACACCAGGCTGCCGATGGCCAGCACCACCACGATGGGCAGGCTGTAACGCTTCATTCGATGCCGCCCTCGTCGCCGGCGGCGTCGACCAGCCCGGTGCGGCTGCCGATGGCGCTACGGCGGAAGCGGAGGACGACGCCGGGCGTGGTCTCGACGGTGGCCGACTCGTCGTCGAGGGACACGATCCGGCCGAGCAGCCCGCCCACGGTGACGACCTGGTCGCCGACCTTGAGCGAGGACACCATGGCGCGCTGCTGTTTGACCCGCTGTTGTTGCGGGCGCAGCAGCAGCAGGTACATCAGCGCCGCGAGGAAGACGATCGGAATCAAGCTTTGCATGGCCGGACGGGGACTCTAGTCCCAGACCTGTCCCATTTCGCGGCGTAGGCCGTCGAGCTCGCCGGCTTCGACGGCCGCCCTGGCCTGGCGGACCAGGGCGAGGGTCCAGGCCAGGTTGTGCCACGTGAGCAGGCGGAGCGCGGTGGGCTCGCCGACTTGGAGCAGGTGGCGCAGGTACCCCCGCGACCAGCGGGCACACACCGCGCACGGGCACGCGGGGTCGAGCGGCCCCCCGTCGCGGGCGAAGGCGGCGTTGCGGATCTGGATGCGGCCGGCCGACGTCAGCACCGAACCGTGGCGGGCCAGGCGGGTCGGCAGCACGCAGTCGAACAGGTCGACGCCCCTGGCGATGCCCTCGACCAGGCCGATGGGGTCGCCCACGCCCATCAGGTAGCGGGGTCGGTCGCCCGGCAGCTCGGCGATGGCGGCGTCGAGGGCGGGCAGCATCTCGTCCCGGCTCTCGCCCACGCTCAGCCCGCCGATGCCGTAGCCGTCGAAGCCGACCTCGACGGTGCGCCTGGCGCTCTCCCGGCGCATGGCCTCGTCGACCCCGCCCTGGACGATGCCGAACAGGGCCTGGTCGCGGGTGCGGCGGTGGGCGGCCTTGGCCCGGGCGGCCCACGCCGCAGTGCGCTCGACGGCGAGGCGCACGACCTCGGGCGGCGACGGCAACGGTGGGCAGACGTCGAGCACCATCTGGATGTCGGCGCCGAGCCGCTCCTGCACCTCGACCGCCGACTCGGGCGTGAGCCGGTGGAGCGAGCCGTCGTAGGTCGAGCGGAAGGTGGCGCCGTCGTCGTCGACGTCGGGTTCGAGGCTGAAGACCTGGTACCCGCCGGAGTCGGTGAGCACGTGGCCGGGCCAGGCCGCGAAGCCGTGGATGCCGCCGAGCTCGGCCACGACGTCGGCGCCCGGCCGCAACATGAGGTGGTACGTGTTCGACAACATGACCTCGAAGCCGAGGTCCTCGAGGTCGGCGGTCGACAGCGCCTTCACCGACGCCCGGGTGCCGACGGGCATGAAGCACGGGGTGCTGAACGTGCCCCTCGGCGTCGTGACCGTGCCGGCGCGGGCGGGGCCGTCGGTCGAGGTGACCTCGATGCGGAGCGCGCTCACGGGGCCCGATCCACCAGCATGGCGTCGCCGAAGGACAGGAAGCGGTAGCCCTCGTCGAGGGCGGTGGCGTAGAGGCCGCGCCACCGGTCGCCGCCGGTGAAGGCGGCCAGCATCACCAGCAGCGACGAGCGCGGTTGGTGGAAGTTCGTCAACAGCACGTCGACGACGGCGAAGTCGAAGCCGGGGGTGATGAACAGGTCGGTGCGGCCTTCGCGGTTGCCGGTGGCTGCGGCCGACTCGAGGGCCCGGACGGTCGTGGTGCCGATGGCCACCACCCGACCGCTCGCCGAACGGCAGGCGTCGAGGGTCGCGGCCGGCACCGAATAACGCTCCTCGTGCATCACGTGGTCCTCGATGCGATCCGCGGTCAACGGCCGGAAGGTGCCGAGGCCGACGGCCAGGTCGACGGTGTGGACGTCGACGCCGAGGGCCCGTATCTCGGCGAGCAGCGCGGGCGTGAGGTGGAGGCCGGCGGTGGGCGCGGCCACCGAGCCCGGCACCCGGGCGTACACGGTCTGGTAGCGGTCGGGGTCGGCCAGCGGCTCGGTGATGTACGGCGGCAGGGGCACGGCCCCATAGCGATCGATGATGCCGGGCGCCAGGAGCTGCACCTCCCGCACCCCCGTTTGGGAAGCGCCGGTACGCAATGGCGTACTGGCGCTTCCCAAACGGATG
>JAXDPV010000024.1:0-2885 GCA_034668185.1 Actinomycetota bacterium | reverse complement strand
GTCGTCGGAGACGTCGGAGAGCAGTTGGGCCCGGTCGGCGGCCGAGATCGGCGCCGTCTCCCGCAGCAGCGCGGCCTGCAACGACTCCTGGACCTTGTCCCGCAGGTCGTCCTCGGACAGGCGCTTGTCGTAGAGGACGGCGCCGAGCTCGTCGATGAGCTGGTGGTGGATGCGCTGGCGGAGCTCGTCGAGCAGCGGGTTGCGGCCCGAGGGCGTGGTGGTGGCCTGGGCGTCCTGCAGGCGCCGGTAGAGCGACATGGCGCGCTCCGGCTATCGGCCGGCCTGCTCCGCGGCCAGCGCCGGGAAGAGGTCAGCCATGCGCTCGAGGTTGCGGGCCACGCCCGTGCGGGGCGCGTCGAGGACGACGGGCACGCCCTTGTTGATCGACTGGGGCACGGCAATGTCGCTCGGGAGCAGGCAGTCGGCCTTCATCTGCAGGGTGCGCTCCACGTCGGCGATGTCGAGCTTGACCTTGGAGTTGGCCCGGTTGAGGGTGAGCTTCACCTTGCTGGCCGGGATGTGCAGGAGGCGCAGCGTCTGCAGGCCGATCTTGGTGTTCTTGATGTGGGGGATGTCCATGCCCGCCATGAGGACGATGTCGTCGGTCTGCTCGAGGATGCCGAGCACGATGTCGTTGAACGACGCCGGCGTGTCGATGATCACGTGGCTGCAGAACGACGTCAGCAGCTCGAGGATGCGGCGCATGTGGGGCAAGCTCACCGAGTCGGCAAAGGCGGGTTCGATGGGCGCGGCCAGCACGTTCAGGCCGCTGGGCTCGTGCTTCATCAGCAGGCTCTTGAGCATGGGCACGTCGAGGCGGTCCATGGAGTTCACCGCGTCGATGATCGTGTGGTCGGGCGCCATGCCGAGCATCACGGCCACGTCGCCGAACTGCAGGTCGGCGTCGACCAGGGCCACCGGCTTGTCGCTGCGCTTGGCCAGGACGACGGCCAGGTTGGTGGCCACGAACGACTTGCCGGCGCCGCCCTTGGTCGAGAAGACGGTGACGATGCGGCCCCGCTCGGACCTGCCGCCGTCGGTGACGGGCGCGAGGGACGGGGTGGAAACGCCCAGGTTCAACGACTCCGCAGCCCGCTCGACCGCCTCCTGGAGTTGCGCGGTCTCGGCCGGGAGGGCGACGACGTCGCTGATGCCGGAGCGCAACGCCCGTTGCAGGACCTCCATCGACAGCTCTTGCACGACCATGACCGCGCTCAGCTCGGAGCGGTTGCGCACCAGCCGGGCGACCTGCTCCATCGCCTGGGGTGCGGCGAACGACGGCCCGGCGACGATCACGACCGGGCTGCCCGACAGCTTCTCCTCGAGCGCCCCGAGGTTCGGGTAAGCCGCCGCCCGGGCGGCCTCGCTGAGCTGCATGGCCAGGCGCGTCCGCAACTTGGGATCGTCGTCCACGATGGCGACGGAGAACGGGGCGGGAGACTGGTCGACGGAAGAGAGGGTAGCCACGGAGGTCACGGGTTCGGGGTGAGGCCGCCGTTGAACAGGTTGGTGCCGTTCACGGGGGGGATCTGGACGGGTTGGTTGTCTTTCGGGACGAGGGTCAGGTAGAGGCCACCGGCCTGCTGGGCGGCGAAGGCGATCTTGGCGGCGGCGTCGGGCGGGACCTGGAACGTGATGAGGCCGCTGCCGGGGTTGGCCACGGCCGCGGTCTCGCCCGGCTGGGGCGCGGCGGTGGTGCCGATGGCGATGATCTCGACGTTCTGGAACAGCACCCGCTGGGCGCCGTTGTCGGCTACGAGGATGTTGACCTTGTCGCCCGGCACCAGGAGGCCGGCCACGCCCCTGACCTGGTCGACGGAGACGGTGATGGCGACCTTGCCGGCGTCGATCTTCTGGCTGAACGTGACCTGTGCCTGTCTCGGGTCGACGAACTGGCCTTCGACCAGCACGGTGTTCACGCTCAGGTTGGTGAGGGCGACCTTGCCGGCCAGCGCGTTGATGTCGGCGAGCGCGGTGGCCGGGCGGAACTTGAGGGGGATGC
Organism: Actinomycetota bacterium; assembly: GCA_034668185.1. Classification (GTDB taxonomy): domain Bacteria; phylum Actinomycetota; class Acidimicrobiia; order Acidimicrobiales; family CADCTF01; genus DATLED01. The sequence continues at coordinate 883 of JAXDPV010000024.1, read as the reverse complement.
GGCTCTTCTTGACGGCCACGCCCGCGGCCTGCTCGCCCGGCGTGCCCTTCGGGATGTCCTTGGTGACGACGAAGACCTCGACGAGCTGGGCGTCGTTGAAGGCGCGGGTCTCGATCCCCCGGACGTAGACGAACGTGGACGCGGCCGCGAGCGCGGCCAGCGCCAGCGCGGCAACCACGATCATTGTCCGTCGAGAGCCCACGACCTTCGTCCTTCTCGTGCGTCTGGGCCATGCCGCCTAGGCATTTCGGCCCTCCAGTCCGAGTAAGCATCGGCTCGTGCAGGGGCCGAGACAAGCATCTCTCTGCAAAAACTTCAGGTCATCGTGGGCAGGCTCCGATAGAGGTGGGGTGTGGAGGGCACGGGATGACCGTGAGTCAGGCGCGTCGTTGGTCGAGTTCGCCCTCGTGCTGCCCGTGTTCATGATGGTGCTGCTCGGGATGATGACCGGGGGGCTGGCGTATTCGCGCAAGCTCTCGGTCTCCGGCGCCGCCCGTGAAGGGGCCCGTTACGGGGCCACGCTGCCGATCACGGCTTCGCTGCCCACCGACGCGTGGCTGGCCAAGGTGGCCGGCGTCACCGTGAGTAGTGGCGAGGGCGAGTTGGCCGCGGACAAACCCGGGCAATCGGTGTGCGTGGCCTACGTGCCCGGGGCCGGTTCGCCGCGGCGGCGTGACCAGGTGGGCTCGGCGGTGTCGTTCTCCGACGCGCCCTGCATCGCCGACGACGGTCGCGCCGGTGAGACCCGGGTCCAGGTCGTCACCCAGCGGGCCTCGAAGCTCGAGGCGCTCGTCTGGAGCCGCGACCTCGCGCTTTCGGCCCAGGCGGTGGCCCGCTTCGAGGCCCAGTGACCCCCCCGCCGTTTGGGCGCGATGAGTTCGGT
>JAXDPV010000023.1:0-3614 GCA_034668185.1 Actinomycetota bacterium | reverse complement strand
GGGGGCGCGCGCGCGCGCGCCGCTGGACGAGGGGCAGCACGGCACGGTAGGTGGCGATGGCGGCCTCGGTGTCGAAGTGGGCCTCGACCAGCGCGAGCTCCAGGAGCACGTCCCGCCGAATGGCGGCGGTCGGGCGTTCTTCAAGCGCGCGCCGGAGCACCTTCGCCGCGGAACGCTGGTCGCCGGCATCCCGGTACTCGTTGGCGGCGGTGCGCAGCGCGAGCAGGGCCCATTCCGCACGCACCGACGGCACCTGCAGGAGCTGGTCGACGACCGCCGCCGCCGGGGCCCCCGAGCGGTGCAGGGCTTCGGCCGCCCGTGTCCGTGACCTGTCCCACTCCTTCGGCGTGGCCGCCAGCCGTGCGTCGCCGTCGGCGGTGAGGCGGAGCACGCCGGTCTCGGAGTCGACCAGCCCGGCGCCCACGACCTCGGGCAGAGCGACCGCGATGTCGGCCTCCGGTATGCCGGTGACGGCGGGAAGGAGCTCGAGCGTGGCGTCGGCACCCAGGGATGCGATGCCGACCATCAACCGCCGTCCCTCGTCTGACACTGCCGGCCACCGTACGGGATCGGATGGTGTCGTGATGGCCCGACCGGCACCACCCGACCTGGGACGAGCGTGGGACGTTCTCCCGCAATGGTCGCATTCAGGACCGGACGACCGGTACGAGAGGGCTCCGACGATGACGAATCACCTGTTGACATGGCGGTCGGCGCCGCCGCGCCGCCATTGGACTGTCCGGGGCCTTGCCGCGTGGCTGGCGATCGCCCTGGGTGCGGCGTCGCTCGTCTTCGTCACGCCTGCCGTTCGCGCCGCGGTGTCGTACAACAACGGCTTCATCAACTTCACCGACACCGGCGCGACCTCGATGTCGTATGGCCCGAACGAAACGGTGGAGATCGCCCTCGGCCAGATCCACTACCTCGCGTCGTCGGGATGTCCGAGCAACGGCCTGGCGGACTTCATCACCCCGATCGCCGACATCTACGTGATCCCGGTCGGCGAGCTGGCCGGCCTGGTTGCCGACGGCGACCTCAAAGCGCACACGCCCACGCATTTCCCCTCAGCCGTCGCCAAGGCCGCGTCCGACGGTTCGTTCTGGGGCACGACGATCGGGTTTACGTACCCGTCGGGCGCGCTGCACACCGGCGAATACGCGGTCGTCTACGACGAGTGTCAGGACGGGCGCCTCGGGTCCGAGGACGACGTCTTCTCGCCGGTGCCCGGCTACCCGCAGGGCGCCTCCGACACCGGCGGATTCTCCGTGTCCATCCCCGCGCACGTCCCGCTGCTTCCCCTCGCGGCCATCACCGCGACCAAGGAGGCCGCACGGCTCCGGGCCGTCGACATGTCGCGGGTCTACGCGGGAACGCAGATCGCGTTCATCATCTCCAAGTGGCTCGACGTCTCGAGCGTCGGCGGCGACACCGCCGACAAGGTCATGTACTGGGGCATGGGCTTCCTCGGCGACAGCGTGGCCAACGACCCGATGGAGGCTGCGCAGAACGCCATCGTGAGCCAGATCCGGCTCCACACCGCGATCTGGAAGGACCCGCCGGACCCCAACTTCGAGCAGCCGGCCGGCCTACCTGGCCGGGGCGCGGTCCTGCAGAACGAGGCCGACCCCTTCGATGCCGCGCTGGCCGCGGTCGGGCAGGCCGGCGAGAACGAAGCGTCGATCGCCCAAGCACTCCTCGACGCCGTCCAGCGCTACCAAGGCGCAGCCGAGGCCGGAGACGGCACCTGGGCGCTCGCGCACGCCCGTGAGGTCCGCAATTTCGCCTTGGCCCTCGGCGACCAGCTCGTCGACAGCAGTGCCGCGTCGGCGTCGTTCTCGTCGGTCGTGAGCGCCAAGGCGACCGCGCTGGATGCGAGGTCGTCGGAGTACGCCGCCCTACGCGCCCGGCTCGCGAGCGACGGCTTTACCGACGCAGAGGTGCAGGGGTTGCGAAACCGCGGCCTCTCCGCGGCGCAGGTCGATCAGATGCTCCACGCGATCGCCGAGGGACCGGCCCCGGTATCGAGCGCCGACCTCCTCGCGGCCCTGGCCGCAGGACAGGCGGACGCGGCGCAAGCGGCGACGGCCATGACCGGCCTGGCATCAGCCATGAACGCCACGATCGCGTCCTTGGCCGGCGACGTCGACGTCGACCCTCTGGCGCCGAGCCTCAGCGCCGGCGGGCCCTACACCGCCACCGCCGGCTCTCCGGCCACCTTCACCGCGACCGGCAGCGATCCCGTGGGCATCGCGTCCTACGCGTGGGACCTCGGCAGCGGGACCTTCGCCGACGCCACCGGACCCATCGTGAGCCGGACCTTCGCGCAGGCCTTCGACGGCTGGGTCGGCGTCGAGGCGACGGACACCGTCGGCCGGAGGTCGCGCTCGTACGCCCACGTACACGTGACCGGCGGGAACATGCCTCCACGGGTCACGGCCACGACACCGTCACCTGCCATCGTCACCGTGGTCGAGAACCAGACCCGTGACCTCTCGGTCTCGACGTCGGACACGGAAAACGACACCGTCTCCGTCGAATGGTTCGTCGACAACGTCGCCACCGGAGCAACCGGGCTCTCGTACCACTACGCCCCAGGTACGACCCACGGCGGCGTACACGCCATCGACGCGGTCGTCACCGACGCCGGCCACCCCGAACGAGGCTCCTCGATCGCGCGCTTCGCCGTATCCGTCACCAAGCCCGACGCCGACAACGATGGTTGGACGTCGAGCAGCGACTGCGACGACCACGACCCCGCAACCCACCCAGGCCTTCCCGAGATCCTGTTCACCGGCGCCGTCGACGCCTGTGACCTCGGTGCCGTCGACTTCCCGGCCGGATCCGCGGTCGCGGTGTCCGCTCCCAGCTCGGTGCAGGCCGGGACGTGGGCGACGGTCACCGCAGCGGTCACCGCACTGGGGGCTTCGCCGGCCGGCGCCCACGTCGCCCTCCAGGTGAGCGGTGCCCAGAACTGGGCCCTCAACGCCACCGCCAACGCCAACGGCATCGCCACCTTCGCCTACGTCGCCGTCCTCCCCGGCGTCGACAACTACGTCGCGACCATCACCGGCCGGGGCGGCGACGGCGCCACCCGGTCGGCGTCCTCACCGTCGGCGTCGACGACCATCACCCACATCGGGCCGAACCCGCCGCGCAACCTGGTGGCGACCGGCGACGCCGGCGCCGCCAAACTCACCTGGCAAGCGCCGGTCCCGAACGCCTTCACCGTCCACGGCTACGAGGTCACGTTGACCGATCCGGCCGATCCGGCCCACCCTGCCGTCCACTTCGTGAGCCCGACGCAGGACACCTTCACCGGCTTGGTCAACGGGACCACGTACGGCGTGTCGATCGTGGCCCGGGACCTGGTCGCCGTCCGCGACAGCCCGCCGGTGACGACGAACGTCACGGTCATGTCGCACGTTCCCGCCTCGGCGACCGTGTCGCCTCCCGCGCAGTGGAACCCGAAGGGCAGGACCGTCCACGTGGCGGCGACGGTGAACAACGGCGGAGGGACACCGCTTCCGAGCGTCGACCTTCACTTCGAGATCGCCGGCCGCAACAGCCAGAGCGGCAACGTCGCCACCGGAGCCGACGGGGTCGCCACCTACTCC